>CAJGDH010000086.1 GCA_904502145.1 uncultured Eubacterium sp. | reverse complement strand
TGGTGGTTTTCGTCATCTGTCCCGCTCTGCTTCTGGACGCCTTCCAGGTATCCTTTTCCCGGGAGAAAATGTACGGATTTCTCCTGGCGGTGCTGGCTTCCACTCTCATGCACATCCTCTTTCTGGTCTTCACCTTTGGTGTCGGAAAGATCATGTCCATGAATGAGGTGGAGAAGACCTCCATCATCTACAGCAACTGCGGCAACCTGCTGGTTCCCCTCATCGGGGCTATACTGGGCAATGACTATGTCCTCTACTGCTCCGCCTTTATGGCTGTCCAGAATGTTCTGCTCTGGACCCACGGGGCTTATTGCCTGGGAGGCAGGTCTGCGGTAAACCCTAAAAAGATCATCACCAACCCCAATATCATCGCCCTGACCCTGGGACTGATCCTTTTCTGCACCGGAATCCGGATACCCGGGATCCCCGGCACGGCCATAGCCAAGACAGGAGCATGTGTCGGTCCCATCAGCATGATCGTCATCGGGATCATTATCGGATCAGCGGATCTCAGATCAGTATTTACCAACTGGCGTTCCTACCTGATCTGTCTTATGCGGCTGATCATCATTCCCCTCCTGACCATCCTTATGCTGTGGGTCACCCGGCTTCCCGGCCTCATGGAACAGGGACCGAAGATCCTCTATGTATCTTTCCTGGCGGCCGCTGCCCCCACAGCAGCAAATATCACGCAGCTGTCCAATCTCTACGGGGGTGATTCCGTCCTGGCGGGAAGCATTAATATCCTGAGTGTATTTTTCTGCATCCTGACCATGCCGCTGATGACCATCGTCTATCAGTGGGTATTCCTGTGACGGTATGCCTTTTGATATGTTAAAAAAATCGATATACAAAAAAAATGGACCTCCGGAATTGGAGGTCCTTTTTCATTTCTTTTTGATCTGATGTTTTTTATGGTCTGATTTCTATTTATTTCTCACTTTTCAGTATTCTCCAGATGGTGGTCCTTCCCACTCCCAGCCGCTTGGCTGCCTTGCTCTGGTTCATGTTCTCCTGCTTCATCACGATCCGGACCACGTCATAGGTGATGTCCTCCAGAGACTGATCCAGATTGATGTTGTAAGTGAAGGGTTCTTCCGAGTCGAAGATCTCATTTCGGATGAATTTTCTCACCATCTCCGCCTCGATATACATCCCGTCCGTGTTCACCACGATCTCCCGGAGCACCCTTTTCAGCTGGGTGATATTTCCCGGCCAGCGGAAATCCAGGATCTCTTTCTCTGCTTCCTCAGTGAAACCGATGATATGCTTTCCGAAGAGGATATTCATCTCATTGAGGTAGATAATCAGCATATTTTTCAGTTCTTCCTTCCGCTTCCTGATGGGATATGGCTGCAGAAGGATGCACTGGAGTTCATCCAGGATATAGCGGGCGAATTCCGGCTTCTTGCCGTCGGAGCTGATGACGGCGGAGAAGATCACCTTGTTCCTCTGGCAGAGGTTGGACTGCTCGATCAGCCTGCGGAGGTTTTTGGCATGCTGGGGCAGCAGGCGGTGAATATTCTTGAAATAGATGGTACAGTTCACATAGAGCAGGGGGGAGGTGGATTTATTAAAAAACCGGTACCATTCCCTGTCGGTAACGATCTCACAGTTGATGACAAAATAGGGGTTTCCGCTGAGTCTTCCCCTGCGGTATATACTGTTGGCCGCCGCGTCCTTGCCGGTGCCTTCCTCCCCAAGGATCAATACGGGGAGCGGGGACTCGGATGAGTTCTGTATGGCCTCCCGGGCATGTCCGATGGAATTGACCACCCCGTAGGAGTTCTTAAAGACATATCCTTCATCTTCGATATCCTTCTTCAGGAGGATCGCATCGGAATTAATGTTCACCGGTTCATAGATGGTCTGGCCGTAGATAAAGAGATGGGCTTTTCCGTCAATGGTAGCATTCATGGAATGGAACAGATACAGGTTCTTTCCCACCTGCTGGAAGAAGGGACTGCCGGTCTTCTTCTTCATAGCCTGGGCATGAAGCAGGAAATAACGGCCGAATTCTTCCGAAGACATATCCACCGACCGGAATGTATTGTAGGCTATCCCTCCCTTCTCATTGATCACTGCCTCCATGAAAGGTGAATTGGTATCCATGGCAGATAGATACTGGGAGGACCGGTACTGCTGTCTCTTCATGGGCAGCATCCAGGATGCATAGTCCAGAGCCTGGTTGACACTGTTCTGACCCGACATGATCAGCACAACATTGAGCCCCAGGTCCCTGGCCATCTGAGCGGTGATCACATCCCCCACCACCATGCTGCAGCTGGTCTTGGTCAGTTCGGTCAGGCGGCTCCTGACTTCCTCCCTGGAATGGATATCCCACACATTGATCTCAAGCCCCATGAGTTCACACAGGGAACGCGCCTGTCTGGCCAGGGCAGGAAAGCTGACTACCGCGAATTTCTCCTGGTAGTTTTTAGCCAGCATGATGGCGTAAAAGATGTCTTCAAAGGAGATCGGTATCTCCAGGATTGTGATATCGGTTATGTTTTTTCGCAGAAGATCTGCTGTTCCTCCACGGGACAGAAGGATATCATACGGCCTGCTTTTCAGCTGTTTTTTCGCGATATCCAATCCCTGCTCAAGGTTGCCTACAAAGCATTCCACATGGATGTTACTGTACCTTTCGGCTCCTTTTTCCACCAGTCCGACCAGTTCCCTGTAAGGCAGAATGGCCAGAATCTCAAGTTTGTTCATACTTTCTCCCTCTCTTCATCCTCCGGCAAAATTCTGATTTTTCCAGTCTACTCCACTTTAAACTAGTTATTAATTAATTCAATATTAATGTGTTTTTTCCGAAATCCCAATAGCTTCATTTTCAATAAATGTTCCAAATAGAAACAATATTTTCTTTAAAATTTTTTCCTCGAACAATCGGTAATTATTCGTTTCAAATCAACACATTTCCCGGCTTTTGAAAGTGAGATTATTTCTTTGTGTATTCCTATACTACTACTATAAATATACAAAATCAAACTTGGCGAACTGGCTTCTGAAAGTGGAAGGGGGAAGCAAAATGAGCATAAACAGACCCGTCATCGGGATTACCATGGGCGATCCTGCCGGCTGCGGTCCGGAGATCACCGTCAAGGCACTTCACCAGAGATCCCTCTATGAGAGATGCCGGCCCCTGGTGGTGGCCGACGCAAATGTGCTGGCGGATTCCATCCGCATC
The DNA here is from genome assembly GCA_904502145.1 of uncultured Eubacterium sp. Lineage (GTDB taxonomy): Bacteria > Bacillota > Clostridia > Lachnospirales > Lachnospiraceae > Anaerobutyricum. The sequence goes on along the minus strand of CAJGDH010000086.1, from coordinate 4,469 downwards.
CTGACAGGCACCGGTTTCCTGAAAGAAAATGAACTGAAGCTTCACAGAGTTTCCTCTGTGGAAGAGGCTGTATTTGAATACGGTACCATCGATGTCCTCCACCTTGATCTGGTGGATATGGACGAGTTTGCATACGGGAAGCTTTCCCCCATGTGCGGGAAGGCCGCCTACGTCTGTGTGGAGAAGGTGATCAGCCTTGCCATGGAAGGTAAGGTGGACGCCACGGTGACCAACGCCCTCAACAAAGAGGCCATGAACCTGGCGGGATACCATTTCTCCGGCCATACCGAGATCTACGCTGACCAGACCGGAACAAGGAACTACACCATGATGCTGGTCCACGAGAACCTGAGGGTGGTTCATGTGTCCACTCATGTGTCCCTGAGGACCGCCTGCGACCGGGTCAAAAAAGACCGTGTCCTGACCTGCATCCGCCTGGCTTATGAAGAATGCAAAAAGATCGGCATAGAGGAACCCAGAGTTGCTGTAGCCGGACTGAATCCCCACGCCGGGGAGAACGGCCTTTTCGGCATGGAAGAGATCGAGGAGATCATCCCTGCAATCGAGCAGGCAAGGGCAGAGGGAATCCCCGCCGAGGGTCCCCTCCCGGCAGATACGGTATTCTCCAAGGCTCTCGGCGGCTGGTATGACATCGTCGTGGTCATGTACCATGACCAGGGGCACATTCCTCTGAAAACCGTGGGCTTCGTCTATGACCGGGAAGCAGGAAAATGGCAGGCCGTAAAGGGCGTCAACATCACCCTTGGTCTCCCCATCATCCGGACCTCCGTGGACCACGGGACCGCCTTTGATACTTCCGGCCGCGGAATACAGAATGAAGACAGTCTGGTCAATGCCATCGATTATGCCATCCAAAGCGCAAAACACCACTGATCCGGGAGGATCAGGCTAGGGGGTGACAAACATGCTGCGTCTTGCAATCATCGCAGATGATCTTACCGGGGCCCTGGACACCGGTATCAAATTTTCGAAGATGGGGATCGGATGCCAGATCATTACCGGTGACGGATTCTTTGTGGACGATATCGATCATTCCAAAGAGATCCTAGTCATCGATACCGAAACCCGCCATGTCCATGAGCAGGAAGCCTATTCCAAAGTCTACAGCACAGCAAAGCTCTGTGTGGACCTGGGGATAAAATATTTTTACAAGAAGACGGATTCCGCCCTCCGGGGACATATCGGCAGCGAGCTGGCCGCCCTGGACGACGTGACCGGTGAACCGGTTGCCTTTGTCCCTGCGCTGCCCCGGGAAAACCGCTGCACCCGTGAGGGTATCCATTATATCAACGGCACACCGGTTGCCCAAAGCAACTTCGGCTCGGATCCTCTGAATCCGGTCCGGCAGTCTTCCGTCTCCATGCTGATCCATGAAGAAAGTGCCCTCTCCGTGGCAAATGTATATGAGAAGGACCGGGGCACCTGGCCGGACAGCCAGGTTGCGGTCTTCGACGCATCCACCAGGTCAGACCTGGAAGAGATCGCTGACCGGCTTGTGGAAAACGGCCACATCAGGATCACCGCCGGCTGCGCGGGCTTTGCGGAAGTCCTGGCGGAAAAGATCCCTTTCCTGAAAGGGAGGGAATGTCCTGCTGTACAGAGCCGGAAATTGTTTGTGGTCTGCGGGAGCATCAATGATGTGACAAAAAAACAGGTCCTTTACGCCGGGCAGAAGGGTTTTCGGCGGATCTGCCTCACCCAGGGGCAGAAACTGGATCCTGATTACCTGCAGAGTGATGCAGGGAAACATTTTAAAGAAGAGCTTAAGGATCTGTGCGGACAAAATGACTATATCCTCATCGACGGCTTCACGGAAAATACCGTGGAAGATACCCTGGCCTACGCCAGGGAGAAGGGGATCAGCACTGAGGATATCCCGGAGATCATCGCCGGGCGGCTGGGGGAGATTTCAGCTTACCTTCTGACCCTGGAGGAAGACTTTGCCCTCATGGTCATCGGAGGGGACACCCTGTATTCCTTCATCAGTCAGCTGGATAAACCTCTGCTGGATCCACTTTGTGAACCGGTAAACGGGACCGTGCTTATGCAGGTTCAGACAAAAAATCAATATTTTCCGCTGGTCTCGAAGTCAGGAGGCTTCGGGCAGGAAAATTTGATCATAGAGATAGCAAATTATTTAAAGCATCACACCAATTAAAACAACATATGGGAGGTATTGAGAAATGAAGAAAAACTATCATGACGATTCCTGGCTGAACGAGAATGTATGGGCAAAATACGGTGAAGGCGACGAGGTTGGCGCTGCTGCCGAGATCAATGCAGAATCCGTGCTGAAAGCAATCTCTCTGATCAAGAAAGGTAAAGTATACGACCTTGAAACAGAAAGATTCAAAGGCATGCCCGTATGGCCGGGACATACCGGATTTGAACTTCTTGGCTATGCATCCCCCAAGGGACGTCAGAATATGAAGGACTCCAACATCGATGCCAGCGTTAACTGGTACAAAGAGGGTGAATGGCTGGATACTCCTACAAACGCACCGGAATTCCACATGGGTCTGAACACAGAGATGCTGGTTTCCTCCATGCATGTAGGAACACATATGGACGCTCTGTGCCACTTCACCACCGGCGATGACAACCACTGGTACAACGGTTTCTCCGGCGATGATCACTGCACAAACTTCGGCCCCACCAGATGTGATATCACCTCCACACCTCCTATGGTAATGAGAGGCGTTCTCCTTGACATGGCCGGATTCAAGGGTGTTGATTCCCTGCCCAACAACTATATCGTTACTGCAGAAGACTGTGAAGAGTGCGCAAAATGGGAAGGCGTTGAGCTTAAACCCGGCGATGCCGTTATGGTTCGTCTTGGCGATAACTGGCCAAACAATGCCTGTGGCGATGCCGGTCTCGGCGTGAGCGCTGCCCGCTACCTGGTTGAGGAAGGCGGAGCGATCCTTCTTGGTGACGATATGGCATGTATCGATGGTTTCAACGCAGACGGTTCCACTTCCGTTCCGAGACATCCGCAGCCGGTTCATCATTACCTTCTGATCCAGCAGGGTGTTCATATCCTTGAGTTCGTTCAGCTTGATGAGCTTGTAGCAGACAAAGTCTATGAATTCTGCTTCATCTGCAACGTATCCAAGGTTCGCGGTGCAACCGGTATGTTCGTACGTCCGATCGCTATCGTTTAATAAACCGTCATAATAAAATGATAACTACGTTTCACTAATAGTCTACTCCTGAAAAAAGCCTGCCAGGATTGTCTGATCAACTCTCCTGACAGGCTTTTTCCCTGTCTTTATTATCTTTTATTATTATCCTTTATTTCTGTTAGTTCCGGACTTCATCGGATCAGTACTTCTCAAATGTGACGGCCCCTGCCGAATTTCCATACTGCTCGAAGTAGCTTTCTCCCTCTTCCTGGCTGACTTCTTTTCCGTCAATCATGTAGAGTTCCTCAGCGTTGTCCTTCTCTGTATAGTGATGCGGGCTGTAGTGGTCTGCTGTGCCGATCTCCTGCAGTGCTCCTCCATCCAGCTTATAAAGAACGATGTGTCCTTCTCCGGCCATCCTGGAGAAATAAGCCAGTGTGGCATCGGACTCACCATATACCCAGTACTCTCCGGCATTACCGCCGATCTCCTGGAGAACTTTCGCTTCTCCCTGATCAAATGCCATTACGCAGGCTTTCTGATCATCACCGATGAAACCTTCTTCTGTGGTTGACAGGAACAGCTCATCCGTACCGTCCAGATTGACATCCAGATGTGCATAGAAGGGATACTGTGCTTTCGTATTTTCATCCTCAAGTACGGTCTTGTACCAGTCCTCTGCGGCTGCCTCCACCTGAGTCGTTGCTTCTGCTTCCCCGCCGGCTGGCTCTGCTGCTTTCTGTCCTGAACATCCTACCATTGCGATTGCCATGATTCCTACTGCTAAACCTGCGAATAACCTTTTTTTCATTTTTGATTTCCTCCTAATACTCTGTCTTTGCCCTGGATAATCCCAGGCAAAAGACTAAATTTTTTATTTTTATTATATTAATATACTATAATTTGTCATTTTCAAGGACTTCCACATGTATCCCTGTCCATTGGGCTCCTGTGAAAGTCCTTGTTTTACTGGGGTATCTTTTCAGTTCTTTGACTGTAGCTTCTTTAATTTATCTTCTGTGTAATGCTTTGATTGCGATCCCTGCTGCAACTACCGTGCCCACAAGGAGGGCTGCTGCCAGGTAAAGTACCATCACATTGCTCTCTTTGTTCTTGATCAGGTCGTTGGGGTTGCCAACAGATGCTTTTGCGATCTTCTTCTCAGCTGTTTCTGTTTTCTCTGCGGTTGTGTTCTTCTCTGCTCCCTTATTTACGGTTGCTTTCTTTTCTGCTGCTTTTTTCTCGGCTGCTTTCTTCTCTGCTGCTTTCTTCTCAGCGGCTTTCTTCTCTGCTGCCTTTTTCTCGGCGGCCTTCTTTTCGGCT
>CAJGDH010000085.1 GCA_904502145.1 uncultured Eubacterium sp. | reverse complement strand
CTTCCGGATGGACGTTACAGCAACGCTCCTCTGGCTGATGGTGTTTCCCCACGTCAGGGTCATGACGTTAAGGGCCCGACAGCTGCAGGTAACTCCGTAGCTAAACTGGATCAGCTGAACGTATCCAACGGTACACTTTACAACCAGAAGTTCTTACCTTCCGCTGTAGCAGGCGATCAGGGTCTTATGAACTTCGCAGCTGTTGTACGTAACTACTTCGATAAGAAGGGTATGCACGTACAGTTCAACGTAATTGACAAAGAGACACTTCTTGACGCACAGGCACATCCGGAGAACTACAAAGACCTGGTAGTTCGTGTAGCTGGTTACTCCGCTCACTGGAACGTACTTGCAAAAGAGGTACAGGATGATATCATCGCTCGTACAGAGCAGTCCTTCTAATCTGAGCTGATTGAATCGTGATTTAATATCCTTTTTCAGTCCGGCGCCCGGCCGGGTGCCGGACTGAAAAACAACAGTTCATAAGGAGGAAGTTATATGTGTTTTACATATAAGGAAGCGGCTCTCTATAAGAAAACATTGGAAGAACTGCTGCCTAAGTTAGAGATTTCCTCTGCCAGTTTCACCTACGAAGAACGTGAACCTGACCTTCAGAAAAAAGGCCTTGTCTTCAATCTTCAGAGATTCTCTGTAAACGACGGGCCGGGAGTCAGGACCATCGTCTTCCTGAACGGGTGTCCTTTACGATGCAAATGGTGCTGCAATCCTGAATCACAGAGGCTGACCCCAGTGGTCATGTGGAAACAGCAGAACTGTGTAGGATGCGGCAACTGTTCGGTAGTATGTCCTACCGGCGCCTGCCAGATCGCTTCCCAGGGCAGAATAGACCACAGCAAGTGCGTAGTCTGTGGTAAATGTGTTGATGTATGTTATCATCAGGCTCTGGAAGTGACCGGACAGGAGATGACCGTGGAAGAGGTCCTCAAGGAGCTCTATCAGGATCGTACCGTTTACCGCAGATCCGGCGGCGGCGTAACCATCTCCGGTGGTGAGGCCCTCATGCAGCATGAATTCCTGGAGGAATTGCTGAGAGGATGTAAATCCCTGGGATGGACCACAGCCATTGAAACCACGGGTCTTGCAACAAAGGAAGTTCTTGATAAGATCATCCCGCTGCTGGATACGGTGATGATGGATATCAAGCATATCGATTCGGACACACATAAAGCGTGGACAGGCGTTCCCAATGAGAAGATCCTGGAAAATGCTTTATATATCGCAACCATTGCCAATGAGCTGATCATTCGTGTTCCGGTTATCCCCGGATTCAACGCGGATGAAGATACGATTCGTGGTATTGCCAGATTCTGTACAAAGCTGAAACCGGATAAGTTCGTGGGAATTCACCTTCTTCCCTACCATGATTTCGGTACCAACAAGTACGATATGCTTGGCAAGCCTTACGAGATGCTCGGCACGGAGCGTCCGGATGAAGATTATATGAAATATCTGAAATCTATCGTGGAGGCGGAAGGACTTTACTGTCAGATTGGAGGTTGATCGAATGGGAGATTACATTCTGTATACCTCTGAATCCGTGACGGAAGGTCATCCGGATAAACTTTGCGATATCATATCAGATACACTGTTGGACGCATATTTCGCGGAAGACAGAAATTCCCATGTTGCTATGGAAACCATGGCATCGAAAGGTATGGTATTTCTTTCAGGAGAAGTCACTTCATCTGCAAGATTTAATATCATTGATAAAGTCAGAGAAGCAATTCTCGAAGTTGGATATGACAGTGATGAGAAAGGGCTGAACGGAAATACCTGTATCATTCTTCCCAATGTCTCAATACAGTCCCCGGATATCGCCCAGGGAGTCAACCTGAACAACGGTATCGTTGGTGCCGGTGACCAGGGTATGATGTACGGATATGCCTGTGATGAGACGGATGAATATATGCCCCTTTCCGTAACCCTTGCTCACAAACTCTGTAAAAGACTTACGGAAGTAAGAAAAAAAGGAATCCTTCCCTATCTGTATCCGGATGGGAAGGCACAGGTTACTGTAGCCTACGGTGATGACGATGTCATCGCCGGAATTACAGCGGTGGTTGTGTCCGCACAACACAGTGCTGATATCCCGATAGACCAGCTCAGGGAAGACATCCGCCGTGAAGTGATCGGATCGGTTATTCCTTCCGACCTGATCCTTCCGGAATGTGAGATCTTCATCAACCCCACCGGCCGTTTTGTGGTAGGAGGGCCCGCGGGGGACACCGGTCTTACGGGAAGAAAAATCATAGTTGATACTTACGGCGGGATAGCCCGGCATGGAGGAGGCGCTTTCTCAGGAAAGGACCCCACCAAGGTCGACCGTTCCGCTGCCTATATGGCAAGATACGCAGCCAAGAATATCGTCGCTGCGGGTCTCTGCCGCAAATGTGAGATCAATCTCGCATATGCGATCGGAGTTCCGGATCCTGTATCGATAAGGGTCGATACATTTGGAACGGAAGAATTACCTTTATCGATCATTCAGAAAGCAGTCAAAGAGACCTTCGATTTCAGTGTTGCCGGAATTATAAAAAACCTATCTCTCTCTCATGTTTCTTATAAACCGGTTGCCGCCTACGGGCATTTCGGAAGGTTGGATCTGGATCTCCCCTGGGAGAGGACAGATAAGGCTAAACAGCTGCAGGAACATGCAGTAAGCCATATGACTGTGGAGATCGTCAGACAGGCAAGAGCCAGAAAGGGGTCTCGGCCGGGTGATCTTTCCTCTTTGCTTGACGCATAAGACGGAAAACCATAAAGGCAAACATTTCCACTGAAACATTAACTAAATATTCAGACGCTTTACTTTAAAACGGTCTCAACTTAAATCTCTCTCAAAAACGTTTTTAATAAAGCTTGATCCACTGAAAAAGGCTGTCATGCAAATGACAGCCTTTTCTTAATTCTTGATTATTTTTTTTCTTTGATTTTCTACAGGCGCTGGAAATCGGCAGCACCGTGCTTGCATACCGGGCAGACGAAATCAGCCGGGAGAGTATCCCCTTCATAGATATATCCGCATACTTTGCAGATAAATCCTTTCTTCTTCTCTGTGGCCGGTTTCGGTTTGACATTGCTCTGATAGTAGTTGTAGGTCATGGTCTCCTTATCCGAGATCACCCTCGCTTCTTCGATGGAGCATACGAACATGGTGTGGGTTCCCATATCCACCTGCTGTTCCACCTTCAGTGACATGAAGGCGTTGATGTATTTTTTCAGATAGGGCAGACCGTTGCCGGAAAGAAGAGTATCAAAGGCAACGAATTTATCCACATCCCGTCCGCTCTGGAATCCGAAGTTCTGGAAGACGGAGAAGGGGGCTTCTACGGACAGACAGTTCACATTGAGCTTTCCGGAGTTTTTCACCAGGTCGTGGGTAAAGTTGTTTTTGTTCATGGTCACGGCAACCCTGTTCGGTGTATTGGTAAGCTGGGTTACAGCATTAACGATACATCCGCTCTTGTTCTTACCGTCATCTGCGGTAACCACATAGAGACCGTATCCGATCTTGAAGAGGGCGGACAGATTGTTCTTGTCCGCAGTCTCGTCACACTGCTGCAGATAATCCTGACACATCTCGGCGGCCAGGGCATCCAGCTGCGCCATGCTCTCACCGTTGAGAGCGGAGCGGATGGTGACGGTGTTGCGTGCATAGTCCATATTGGGGGACCCGGCAAGCATGTCTTTCATGATCGAAGCAGCCCTGGGCGCCCAGGATCCGTTTTCCACAAATCCTACCTTACGGTTCTGATATTTGTGCTCCACCAGTCTGTGGATGAAATCATGCATAAAAGGATATATGTTGGAATTATAAGTGGTGGTGGCAAGGATCAGCCTGCTGTAACGGAAAGCGTCACTGACCGCTGCGGACATGTCGTCCCTGGCCAGATCATAGACAACAACTTTAGGAGCTTTGTTGGCGATCAGCTTATCCTGCAGCATCATGACTGCTTCTTTTGTATGACCGTAAACCGAGGTGTAGGCAATCACGATACCCTCTTCCTCCGGTGTGTAGGAGGACCACTTGTCATAAAGGGTAAGGTAATAAGCCAGGTCATGATCCAGAACCGGTCCGTGGGTAGGACAGATCTTCCGGATATCCAGCTTAAGATCAGCGGCCTTCTTGAGGAGGGCCTGAACCTGGGGACCGTACTGGCCTACGATGCCGATATAGTATCTGCGGGCCTCATCCGCCCATTCCTCCGCCACATCATTAGCTCCGAATTTTCCGAAGCCGTCTGCGGAGAAAAGAACCTTATCACAGGTATCATAAGTGACGATTACTTCAGGCCAGTGAACCATGGGTGCTTCCACAAAGGCAAGGGTATGTTTGCCCAGGGAGAGGGTGTCCCCCTCCTTGACCACGATGGCCCTGTCGCTGAAATCATCCCCGAAGAACTGTTTCATCATGACAAATGCCTTCTGGCTGGAAACGATTTTGGTCTTTTTGAAGATTTCCATGAAGTCTGCGATGATGGCAGAATGATCCGGCTCCATATGCTGGATGATCAGGTAATCCGGAACATTTTTTCCGATGGCCTTGATGATATTGAGCAGCCATTCTCCGCCGAAATTGATATCTACCGTATCCATAACAGCGATCTTTTCGTCCATGATCACATAGGAATTGTATGCCATGCCGTTAGGCACCGGATACTGGCCTTCAAAGAGATCTACCTGATGGTCGTTAACACCTACATATTTTATATCCTCGGAGATAAACATATTCAAAAACTCCTTTCTCTACTTGTGACAATAGGGTGCTTTTTTCAGTGTCTGGAACAGATCCCAGTCATGTGCCGGGATCACGGTAGCGTTGTACTTCTTTTCCAGCATCCTGACTTTTTCGATCGACTTGAAATATTCACTGCGGTTATGAAGCAGGCCGGAGGCCTTTGCAGGGGGACCATAGATCTCGCAGGTATAAACCGCATCCATGGGGAAGATATATGTTCCTTCCTGCTCAAGATGGATGACCAGGCCAAGCAGTCCCGGTGTATGTCCGGGAAGATTGATCACTTCCACACCGGGGACGATCTCGAATTCATCTTCAACCAGGATGTACTGTCTGACCGGGACCTCCAGGTCTTTCTTACAGTATCCTACATAGGTGGTGGGATCCGTAGACTGATGTACGGTGGACTGGGAAAATTCGAAATCTGCTTTAGGTACATAAACATCAGCATTTTTATACAGATGAATATTGCCGGTATGATCAAAATGCATATGGGAAAGAATGACCGTATCGATATCCTCAGGCCTCAATCCGCAGAGAGCCAGCTGTACTTCGGGACGCTGCTCGATGGTCTGGAAGAGCTGGTATCCTTCCTGAAGGCATTCCGGCCAATGGCCTTTCATGGCATCAGGATGGCTTCCCACATCATACAGGATCCATCCGTTATCATGATGGATCAGTATGTTCATGACCGGAAGCCGGTAGAAGATATGCTTAACGTCGGGATTGCTTCTTGTCGCCATGGTTGAAGCAGCCACAACATTGTTTTTATCCGTCAGCAGGTAACCTGTATCCAAAATGTAAAACTCCAGCATTATGTCTCTCCTTCCAATAATATATAGTATTATTCCACTAAATGATACAGTTATCTGATTTTATTTTATCAAATGTGCCGATAAATGATTATTAATATCATGCACATATAATAGGAAGAATAGAGAAAAAAACCCTGTTAATCTGTAAAAACCGGATATGCCCGGGAGTAGTTTCTTACCATTTTTTTGCGTAAAAAAGAAATGTAAATTTTTGTTCAAATAAAGTTTAATAACAGTTAAAAAAACAACAAAAACTATCCTGCGCGTGTACAAATAAATATAAGATTTAGAAAAAAATACACAAAAATAATGTTTATAAACTATTCACTATATGGTAGAATCTAGTTAGAAAAGTGAAACCCGGTAATTTTTTGTTTTCCCTTATCATAAAAGGATAGTATGAAAATAAGGAATTGGGAAAATATAGTCTGACAGGTGGTAATAATTAGATGAGCCAGGAAAACAAACGAAATAAAGAAATCAGTATTGTTGGATTATTTGGAGAAAAACGATTGGGAGAGCTACAGGAAAAGCTTTCAGTTGCGACCGATTTTTCCTTTTCCATCATCGACTACAGAGGGGGAGAGATCGTGCCGCCGCATTTTCACAGGGATTATGCGGATTATCTGAGAAAACATGGGGAGGATCAGTCCTGCCAGATGTCTTCGGCATTTGCTGCCGCCAAGGCAGCCATCACTAATCTGCCTTATATCTATCTTTGTCAATGCGGGTTGGTCAAAGCAGCGATTCCTATTATTGTCCATGAGCAATACCTTGGGGCGATCATCTGCGGATATGTTCGCTGCAGTGATCCGGAGGCGACGGATCCGGTTACCGGAGAACCCATCGTCCATAAAGATTTTCAGACTGATGATGTAAAGAACCACGATGATCTGGAGAAGATTTCCGCTTATCCTGCGGAAAAGATCGCGGGGATCGCGGATCTTGTCTTCTATCTGATGCAGGAGATGTCTGCCAAGGAGGAGTACATTATCCGTATGGATAAGGATGAGCACAATCAGATCCATCTTCGGGAGATCCGGAAGAAGAATAAGGAACTGACCGAAGTCATCAGGACCCTGGAATGGGATAATGAAAAGAAAGATATCTATCCCCAGGCACTGATCAATATGCTGGTCACGGTCTCCAATTTCGCCATCCTTGAAGACGCACACAAAACGGCTAATGTTATAGAGTCATTATCCTCCATTCTCCGCTATTATCTTGGACACGGCAGAGAGACGGTTTCCCTGAACAAAGAGATGGTCCAGATGGAAAAATATCTGGAAGTCATCAGAGAGCAGTACGAAGACCGGCTCAAAGTGGCGGTTGAACGAAAGGGGATCACCAAGGACCAGAAGATCCCCAAGCTGACCCTGTTTTCCTTCCTCAATTACCTGCTGAGCTATTCGGTGCCATCCTCGGATTACAGAGGAACCCTTACCGTGAGCGCCGAATATGTGAAGGACCGCTGTATCATCACTTTACGCTTCGATCGTGAAGGGACGGAAGAGCAGTCAGAGTTTTTCCAGCACCTTTCGGATATGTTTATGGACGAGAGGGATTATCTTGAGCAGGTCAGCATGACCGAAAAGAGGCTGGACCGTATCTGCAAGGGTGACTATCATCTTTCCCTTCAGAAGAATCTCATCACTCTTGATCTTCCGAAAGAGACAGGTAATTTGTAAGATTATTCAGATAAAGAAGGTGATTATATGGTTAAAGTATTATTGATCGAACAGGAATCACTATATCAGAAAGCCTTCAGAAAGATCGTGGAACAGACGGACAACTGCACCCTGGTAGGCATTGCCGGATCCGGGGAGGACGCACTGGACCTGATGAGGACCAAACATCCCCAGGTCGTGTTCTCCGAAGTTGTCCTGGGCCATGAGAACGGGATAGAGATCTGCAGGGAGATTCGGGAACATTACCCGGGCACTTCTGCCTTTGTGATCTCCAGCTACCGGAATGTGGATCTCATCGATCAGGCAATGCGGGCAGGCCTCAAGAATTATCTGCTCAAACCGATCTCCTGCGGAACCATTTCACGGATCTGCGAAGGTGAGCATGCCGAGATTCCTGAAGAAGATGTACATCTCAAGGCCCTCCTGTCTTCT
>CAJGDH010000084.1 GCA_904502145.1 uncultured Eubacterium sp. | reverse complement strand
CTAAGGCTGACAAGGTTCGTAAGGAGCCTCTCCGCGTTATCCTTAACGGTCTCGGTAAGGATGCAGCTCAGATCATCGCCCGTATCAATGGTTTCACATATGTACAGACTGAGTTCGACTATTTTACAGGAGAGCTTAAGGAAGTACGTCGTATCGCTTATAGCGACGGTCCACGTGCTAAGGTTAACTGCTACGGCTCCGATGATGTTCGTGAAGGTGTTGCCATCATGTGGCATGAAGGTGCTGATGTTTCCATCACCGGAAACTCCACCAACCCCACCCGTTTCCAGCATCCGGTAGCAGGAACATATAAGAAGGAACGTTGGGAAGCAGGAAAGAAATACTTCTCCGTAGCTTCCGGCGGCGGCACAGGCCGTACCCTTCATCCTGACAACATGGCTGCAGGTCCCGCTTCCTACGGTATGACAGATACACTTGGCCGTATGCATTCCGATGCACAGTTTGCCGGTTCTTCTTCCGTACCCGCTCATGTAGAGATGATGGGATTCTTAGGCGCAGGCAACAATCCTATGGTCGGTATGACCGTAGCAGTTGCTGTTGCAGTTCAGCAGGCAACGGAATAATCATTATTTCCGTCATATACAGCTCCCGATCTTTTCGGGAGCTTTTTTCTGTAAGGGACGGAGAGTTAATACATTTGCCGGGAGATGGATACAGAGATGGATATGGAAAGGAAAACCAATCATACAGATCACGTGGAACAGGCGGAACAATTCTTCCTTGAGGGTTACAACTGTTCTCAGTCGGTAATGTGTGCCTTCAGCGACGTTACCGGATTTGACCGGCCGACTTCGGCCCGCCTGGCTTCTTCCCTGGGAGGAGGTATGGGCCGTCTCCGCGAAGTCTGCGGTACGGTGAGCGCCGCCCTGCTGGTCCTGGGTATGGCCTGCGGCTATGAAGACCCGAAAGATATGAAGGCCAAGAAGGACCATTATCTGCTGGTACAGGATTACGCCCGAAGGTTTCGCGAGGCAAACGGGAGTATCATCTGCAGGGAGCTTCTGGAGGGTGTGAAAGTAAAACCGGGAAATGTTCCGGAAGAGCGGACAGAGGAATACTATGCCAGACGGCCCTGTCTTAACTATGTGAGACGGGCGGCAGCGATCCTGGATGAGATGCTGGGAGAAAAAAGTTAAGGAGAGATTATGCCAGAAGAAATCAGACATCCGGACAAAGAACAGAATTTTCAGAAAAATGTGGAGCAGAGCATCCGCAAGAAGTTCCACAAGCAGCTGTTTACCCCATTTGCCAAGGCGATCAACCGATATCAGCTGCTGGAGGAAGGGGACAAGGTTGCCGTCTGTATCTCCGGGGGTAAAGACTCCATGCTCATGGCCAAGCTCTTTCAGGAACTGAAACGCCATGACAAATTTCCTTTTGACCTGGAGTTCCTGGTGATGGATCCCGGATACAGCCGGCCGAACCGGCTGAAGATCGAGGAGAATGCCGCCATGCTGGGGGTTCCCATCACCGTCTTTGAGACGAAGATCTTCGATACGGTTTATGATATCGAAAAATCCCCCTGTTATCTCTGCGCCAGAATGCGCAGGGGCTACCTCTACAACCATGCCAGGGAACTTGGCTGCAATAAGATCGCCCTGGGCCATCACTATGATGATGTCATTGAAACCATCCTCATGGGCATGCTCTACGGGGCTCAGGTCCAGACCATGATGCCCAAACTCCACAGCACCAACTTTGAAGGGATGGAACTGATCCGTCCCATGTACCTTATCCGTGAGGAGGATATCATCCGGTGGAGAGACTGGCACGGACTACAGTTTATGCAGTGTGCCTGCCGTTTTACGGAAGATATTTTCTCCGCCAGGGAGGACGGAACTTCCGACTCAAAAAGAATGGAGACCAAACAGCTCATCGCCCGGATGAAACAGTTTAATCCCCATGTGGAATCGAATATATTCAACAGCGTTACCAACGTAAACTTAAGCACCGTGATCGCCTACAAAGACAAACAAGGGAAAAAACACAGTTTTCTGGATGAATATTGATCTATTTTACCAGAATGTAACCGCCGTTTGTGTTTATGGATTCAAAATACAGGCTTTTGCCGACAGCTTTTGAAGGAACCATGTAATGGATAAGGCTCTTCATCCTGGTGTATTTCACCCTCTGCTTCATGCCTGACCATGGCTTGTAGGCCGAATCTGCCACAATGACTTTACCGTTGTCCGTCATGCCCAGAAGAACCATGGTATGCTTGGTAAGTGCCCATTTGCTGTCGTATTTTTTGGAGATCCTGCCGTTGGTCTGCCGGTGATTGTTGACCTCGATGATGACAGGTTTTCCTTTCTTCAGGTGGTTTTCAATCTCTCTGATCGCCCTGGCATCCTTAAAGAAACGTACATATTTTGACTTGATCTTACAGTGTTTGAGGATCTTGGTGATTCCGTAGAGAGAGACAGGCATCTGTTTGGCCTTGCTCTTTCTGTAGTTCGCACGCCATTTTTTCAGACCGAAGACTTTTTTCTCCAGCGTCTTGTAGGTCTGGGTAGGTGTGAAGGCCCCGTATCTGGCAGAATAGCCGGAGAGGACGGTAGTCAGAGCACTAACCGCACAACCGTGGGAGCTGATATAGGTCTTCTTTTTCTGAGGATTCCTGCTCTGTGAGAAGATACGGTAGGAGCGGGTCTTCCCGTTTGTACTGTTCACTTCCACCACATATTCTTCGGTATCGGTCACCTTCGGCAGACTGGAATATGGGGTGATCACCGCCTTCGCAGCAGCTGCTGTATCAAATGACAGCATCAGAGCCGCCATAAGGATGATGGATAAGATATGTTTTATCTTCGGGGATTTAAACATAGATCAGTTCCTCCGTTATCGGATGCAGGTCCGTTTTTTCAAAAATCTGTCGTGTTTTACAATTATACAGGAAAATAAACCGGCCGTCCAGTTCTTTTCCGGCCTTTCCTTGTCATTTCCCAGGGAAAATGATAGAATGACAATGTTTTATTTCAATGTTGTTCAATAAAAATCAAAAAGGATAATAGGTGAAGGATATGCCGGTTGGAGTGATCATCAATATACTGTGTGTAGTTCTGGGAGGAATAGCCGGAAGTGTGCTGGGTGACAAGCTCACCGATGAGTTTAAAGATGGCCTGAATACAGTTTTCGGTGTCTGTTCCATGACCATCGGGATCAGTTCCGTGATCCTCATGGTAAATATGCCGGCCGTGATCTTTTCCGTGATCGCCGGGACCACCATAGGCCTGGCAGTCCGGCTGGGAGAGAAGATCAATCGTGTGGGGGAGGGCATGATGCATATCATGGAAAAGATCCTCCGCCAAAACGCGAAGGATCAGGATGAAGACAAGAAAAATCTCCTGGTTACCACCATCGTCCTGTTCTGCTGCAGCGGCACGGGAATCTATGGATGTATCGTTTCGGGAATGACGGGGGACCACAGTATTCTGCTTGCCAAGTCGATCCTGGATCTGCCTACCGCCCTGATTTTTGCCTGTTCTCTGGGAATGGTGGTATCCATCGTGGCTGTCCCCCAGCTCGTGATCTTTCTTTTGTTATTCTTTTTTGCCAAATCGATCTATCCCCTGTGCACACCGGAGATGATCAATGATTTTAAAGCCTGCTGCGGTGTTCTTCTCATCGCAACGGGATTCCGGATCTCCAGGATAAAGAACTTCCCCATCGCGGATATGATTCCTTCCATGATCCTGGTATTCCCGGTCAGCTATCTGTGGACAGCCTATATCCTGCCCCTGTTTTAATCAGAGATCACCCTGGTCCTTCAGGCTCTCCAGAACGGAAACCGGGACATGCAGATTCCCGGTTCCCCGGAATAACTCAATATCCGGTTTGACCGTACCGTGGAAGTCGGAACCACCGGTGACGCGGAGATGGTATTTCTCCGCCAACGAATAATAGTAGGCGGTATCTTCCGGGTCGTTCCTGCTGTAATAGACCTCCAGGCCGTCAAGTCCCATGGAGCAAAGATCGCTGATCAGTTTGTCCAGCGCTTCATGGTCCAGCTTGTCATAGAGTTTGGGATGGGCCAGGACTGCAATACCTCCGCTTGCATGGATCAGACTTATCACATCCCTGACCTGGGGACGTATCCTTTCCGCATAGCACAGTTTTCCTCTCCCCAGATATTTCTTGAACGCTTCCTTGACACTGGAGACGTAACCCATCTTCACCATATGGGAGGCGATGGCAGGCCTGCCTACGGACGCACCGGGTGTCAGCGGTTCAATATCTCCGGCGCTGATCCTGAAACCATGCCGGTTCAGTTTCTCGATGACCCGGGTATTTCTCGATTCACGGTCCTGACGGTATTTCTCCAGTTTCTCCAGGAGAACGGGATCATCGTGGTCGATAAAATAACCCAGCATATGCATGGTCTGTTCCCTTCCGTCTTCCAGTTCAATAAAGGTGGAGAACTCTATCCCGGGTACGGCGGTCACCTGACCGGGGTATTTTGAGGCTTCCCCAAGGAATTCCGCTACGCCGGCAACGGTATCATGGTCAGTGAGAGCCAGTACCACCGGCTCTTTATTTTTTTCTGCCCATTCCACGCCGA
Source organism: uncultured Eubacterium sp. (assembly GCA_904502145.1). GTDB lineage: Bacteria > Bacillota > Clostridia > Lachnospirales > Lachnospiraceae > Anaerobutyricum. Next base: position 3,191 of record CAJGDH010000084.1, on the reverse strand, counting down.
GACCGATGACCTCTGCGGGACGCTTTGAGCCGTCCGAAGCGGTGGAGTGGGAGTGAAGATCAATTCTCATTTTCTGTCCTCTTTATCACATAGATTTTCCAAGCTGAAGTAACAAGTCTAAATGTATCAGATAAGCCCGATTATTGCAAGAAAGAGATAGGGTAATTGCAAGAAAGAGGAAGGGCCGAGAGTTGTCAGAAAGGCGCAACAGTGGTATAATATTCAATTAAGATTTGACGATAAAAAGCGCCTGCCAAGGCGGAAGGGGGATACACAGATGGAAGATATTATCAAAGCTTTGCTTGATGTCGTGCGGGCACAGCACTCTGCCACCGAAGGGACGGATGAGGCTCCTTTCGATATGGATGATGTGCTCGATATGGCCATGAACCTTCTGGGAAGGCCGGAGGACAAGGCGGCCGAGGAGGCCATGGTTGACGAGATCCAGCAGATGGTGGAGACTCTTGCCCCGGATATCTTCCCGCCGAAGACATTTGAGCAGATGGATGACAGCGAGAAGGTCATCACTGCGGCAAATATGATCGAAGATCGTCTGATGCGGGGATATGACAACAACAGTACTGCCTCATACACTCCGGAACCCCCGGTTACGCATACGGATGCCGTGGAGGAGCCCGAGCCTGAGGAAGAGGAGGATCCGGACCTGGCAGACTTAAATGATCTGATCTATAAGAACTTTATGGAGATGATGGGACTGTCGGCCCCGAAGGTGGAATATCCCTTTGACCGGAGCCAGATCGTGTACGGTAAGGAGAAAACCGCCACGGAGATGCTTGCCGAGGAGGCAGAAAGAAAGAGGGAAGAGGAAGAAGCGCAGCAGGAGCGTAAGCTTTCCGCATGGGAGCTGGCTCAGAACGTGATCGACAAGGACGAGGCGGCTCATATGAAGGAGGAGTATGTTCCGAAGCCCATCGAGCAGCCTTCCGCCAAATCAGCGTCCCAGATGGCCAACGAAGCGATCAGGAAAGCCCAGGAAGAAGACAGAATGAAACTTGAGATTGAAAAGCAGGCGGAAGCCCTGATGGAAGAAGCGAGAAAACGTGGGCAGAACCCCATGGACTTCATGCTCCACCAGCAGGAGATTCTCCGATATATGGAAAAAAACAGCGATGAGCTGGTATCATTTGAGGACTATGAGGACCTGAGCCCAGAGGAGAAACTGGAGATCGAACGGCAGCTTCATATTGAGCGCCAGATCGCGGACGGTGTTGCCCCCGAGGAAGTGGATACCAACGTTCCGGAACAGTATATCCCTGAAGAACTCAAAGGAACACCTCAGAATGCAGCCCAGGCAGCGGAAGTTCCCGGGTCAGACGCAACTCCCGGGTCAGCCGGAACTCCTCAGGAGAGGGAGACCACTTTCGACGAGGATGTGCTCCGGGCCCTGTCCCAGCAGGTCCTCAGTGAGAACTCCGACATGATCTATGCGGAGAATGAGAATGAGGATATGGTCAGCCTCCAGGAAGAACTCTTCCAGAACCTGAAGAGGATGATGGCCGGAAGCGGTACCCCGGTACCCCAGGAGAATGTCGCTTCCCTGCTCTCCCAGGCGGCGTCCAACCAGATGTCCAGATACGATGAGGAAGACAGCGGTGAAGACACATCCGCTGCCGAGGAGAATGTGGAGGATGTCCGGGGTCCGGCTGAAACACAGGAGGCGGAAACCGGTCAGGAGCAGGAAGAGAAACCTGCCGCACCTGCACAGGAACCGGCCTTCACCCGGAAAATGTCTGCGGTAGAGCTTGCCATGGCTGCCCAGAAAGGGGTAAAACCCGGACAGGAGGAGGCAGAGGCCGAAGAAGCTTCCAAGGAATCCGTCGAAGAGATCGACCTGTCCTTTGATGAGATGGATGATCTGTTTGAAGAGAGTGCCGCTGCTCCGGAACCTGCCGCCGAAGCATCTCCGGTCGTGGAAGCCACCGAAGAAGCTGCTGAAGAAAGCCTGTCAGGGGCTGAGGCGGAAGATGAGGCCGCCGGAGATGATCAGGGGACACCGGAGACAGATTCTGGGGATCTTACCGAAGACCATCCGGAAGACATTCAGGATGATCTCGAGGAAGAGGAAGACGAGGAATATGAGTATGTTGACCCGGACGAGCTTGTGCTGGGAGAGCATACACAGGCTGAGATCGATGAGGCCCTGGAGAACCTTGACAGTCTCGGACTGGACGGGGAAGTCTATGAGAGAGCAAAGAGGATGCTCCTGTTGGAGCTTGCCGGATCTGAAGCAGTGCTTGAGGCCTGGCTGAAGGAACAGGAACAGAGCAAGAAAAAGAAGAAGGCAGAGGTTTCTGCCCTTGATGAGGATAATCTGGATGATATTTCGGACTTTGATGAAAATCTTTTTGAAGAAGAGCTTGATCTTGCAATCGACAAGGATTTTGAAGAGAAAGATTCCGCTGCTGCGGAAGCTGCCCGGGAAGAAGAGACGGAGGATTCCGTTGAAGAAGATGGTTCAGAGGGGCAGGAAGATATCAGCGAAGGTATCAGAGAAGAGGAATCCGAAGAAGAATCAGGAGACGAAGACGCAGAAGCTGACGGCGAAGGTGAAGACGAAGGCGAGACCTTCGAAGACGGAGAAGACAGCGGAACAGCCGGCTCTGAAGAAGAAACCTTCCCTGATTCTCGTGATCCTGATGAAACAGTGGAAAAGGTACCGGAAGAAGATTCGGAAGAGACAGAAGAAACAGAAGTAAAATCACAGGAATCTGATGTCCGGACCGAACCGGAAGCACAGACGGAACCGGGTAAGGAGCCGGAAGAGAGAGGATATCAGATCTCAGTCCGCAAACCATTTATCCTGAAGAATTCCACCAGCTTTATGGATAAGCTGGAGGATTTCATCACCGAAAACCAGGTTAACCGCAGGCTGAGCACAGGCTTTAAGAAGCTTGACAGCCTCCTCCGCTTCGGACTCCATAAGGGAAGCTATTTCATCGATGCCCAGCCACAGTATCTGAAGAACGCATTTATGCAGCTGATCGCGGATCACGCGGCGGAAAGTGGTGTGGATGTTCTGTACATTTCCACGGAACTGTCCCGCTATGACCTTATGGTGGATACTCTTTCCCGCCTGAGCTATGAGATGAACGGCCATGATCCCTCCAAGGCTCATTCAGTCATGTCCATCATGACCGGCGAGGACGGAGCGACACTTGCCCAGCTCACCG
>CAJGDH010000083.1 GCA_904502145.1 uncultured Eubacterium sp. | reverse complement strand
GTAGGGAAGAAGGACGGCTTCCATGGAAAATGCCTCTTCCACGGCACGGGAGAAGGAACAGATCTCCGTCACCCGGGGGATATAGTTTCTACCTGACTGTTTTGCCGCGCTTTCCGCGATCAGGTTCCACCGGTCGACCTTTTTCTTCTGTCTCTTTTCATCCAGCTTTACGATGCTTCTTTTCATGGAGACCGGGACGATCTGATAAACCCCAAGCTCCACCGCCTTCTGGATGATCCACTCCATTTTCTCCCCCTTTGGAAGGCCCTGGAAGAGGGTGATCCGGCAGGGAAGTTCCCTGTTTTCTCCGTCGATGTCCTCGATATCTGTCAGGATCTCTTCCGGACGGATTTCCCGGATCCGGCAGAGATATTCCCTCTTCTTCTCCTGACAGCAGAGGCGGATCTTCTCCCCGGTCTTCATCCGGAGAACGTTTCTGATATGATTGATATTGCCCGGGTCCAGGATATGGATCCCGTCCTCCCGGATCTCCTCCGGTTCGATAAAAAACTGATACATATCTGATCTCTCCGCTTTTCAGTTCCTTACGGCAACGATGGAAACCCAGTCCTTCATGTGACCGATCTCGAGGATGGTGAAGCCCTGGGCAAGGATTGCTTCCTTTACTTCCTCTTCCTTGGTATTGATGATACCTGAGGTGATATATATACCACCCTCTTTGAGCAGACCGGGAACGATGGCCGACAGGGGGATGATCACATCCGCCAGGATATTTGCCACGACAACGTCATTTTTTTTCCCCTGGTTTTCCCTGTAAAATGACTCTGCTTCCTCTTCATCAAGGATATTTACCCGGTAGATCCTGGCCAGGTCCTCCGGGATACCGTTTATGGCAAAGTTCTCCTCCGTCGCCCGGACAGCATTGGGATCGATATCCGTGGCAACCGCCCTGGCTGCGCCGAGTTTAAGTCCGATGATGGACAGGATACCGCTTCCCGTACCCACATCCAGGAGATCGTCGCCGTTTTTGATATACTTCTTCAGACCGGAGATACAGAGTTTTGTGGTCTCGTGGGATCCGCTCCCGAAAGCGGTTCCGGGGTCGATCTCTATGACGATGTCCCCCTCCCTCCGGTCTTCGAGAGTCTCCCAGGTAGGTTTGATCACGATATTGTCATCCAGCCTGAAAGGTTTAAAGAAGACCTTCCAGTTATTGATCCAGTCCTCTTCCTCCGTCTCTCCCAGGGTGATCCTTCCGGAACCCATGGGAAGAAAGGCGGACAGTTCCTCAATCTTCTCCCTGATCTTTGCGATCATGGCGGGAAGATCCTCTTTTTCGTCAATATAGCAGCTGATCCTGGCTGTTCCGTCATCCGGTGCGATGTCATCGGGAAGAAGATCCACATACATGACCTTCCTCTCCTCATCCGTAAGGGGAACATGATCCTCGATCTCCACCCCTTCGATCCCCATCTCCTGGAGCTCATAGCCAAGCATATCTTCAGCCGCGGTCGTCGTCTCTATGGTAAGTTTGTTCCATTTCATTTTATCGTCTCCTTTGAAACCTTTATCTGCACTTTAGTGTAACATAAGCACCTGACTAAAGCAAATAAGCACCTGGCTAAAGCAAAGAAAAAAGGACTGCCGCCCTATCTGACGACAGTCCTCTGATTATATTATCCTTCGATCATTTCTTCTTTTTGCCGCCGAAGAATCCTTTCTTCTCGGTTTTGTCTGAATCGTTCCCGGCGTTCTCTTCCTGTACCTCTCCCATTGCCTCCTGGAAACGGCGAAGCGCTTCCTTCTGGGCGGAATTCAGTTTTTCAGGAACCTGAACCACAAAGGTGACGAAATGATTTCCTCTTAAGTTCTTGTTTCTCAGGCTGGGTACACCCTTGTTTTTCAGGCGTATCCTGGTATCGGTCTGGGTGCCCGGCTTGATGGTGTAAGTGTAGGGGCCATCCACCGTATCAATGTTGATGGTGGCACCGAGAGCAGCCTGGGTGAAGCTGATGGGCTCCGTGGAGAAAATATCGTACTCCTGCCTCTGGAACTTGGGATGTCTGGACACCTGTACATTTACCAGCAGATCGCCTCTGGGACCGCCGTTGATCCCGGGTTCACCCTTCTCGCGGATACGTACGCTCTGTCCGTCATCGATACCTGCGGGAATGGAAACCTTGACTTTTTTCCTTACCTTGATGTAACCGGTTCCGGAACAGTCTGTACATTTCTGCTTGATGACCTGACCGCTTCCGTGGCAGTCCGGACACTGCTGGACATTTCTCACGGTACCGAACATGGACTGCTGGGTGTAGACCACCTGGCCGCTTCCGCCGCATCTGGTACAGGTTTCAGGGCTGGTTCCCGGTTTGGCACCGGAACCGCCGCAGGTCTTGCATTCCTCTTTCAGGGCGATCTCCAGCTCTTTATCTACGCCGCGGATGGCTTCATCAAAGGTGATCCTGACAGCCGCACGGAGGTTCGGGCCCTGCCTGGGTCCGTTTCTCCTGGCATTTCTTCTGCTTCCGCCGCCAAAGAAATCTCCGAAGATGTCCCCGAAGATATCTCCCATATCTCCGCCGCCGAAATCAAATCCTCCGAATCCTCCGGCTCCGCCGCCCTGTTCAAAGGCAGCATGGCCGAACTGATCATACCTGGCCTTCTTCTCCGGGTCGCTCAGAACTTCATAAGCCTCAGCCGCTTCCTTAAACTTTTCTTCCGCGTTCTTATCCCCGGGATTCATATCCGGATGATATTTTTTCGCCACTTTTCGATATGCTTTTTTTATCTCTTCCTCGGAAGCACTTTTCGAAACCCCAAGGACCTCATAATAATCTCTTTTTTCTGCCATGTTTAACCTCCGGACAGCCCAGCCGGTCCTGCTCCTTCCGTCGGGATTCCCGGGCGGAATCCCTCAGTACGGAAAACGTCATGAAAGAGGGGACAGGGAATGCCCCTGCCTCCTCTTGTCCTTTGTCTGCAGAATCAGCTGCAGGATGCTTTATTTACAGTTCTGTGAAATCAGCATCTACCACGTCATCGGCTGCATATGTATCATTGGCATTTGTGTTCGGACCCGGCTGAGGACCACCGGCCTGCTGTGTCTGCTCATACATCTTGGCAAACAGAGTCTGGGAGTCTTTCATCAGCTGTTCCTTGCCGGCATTAAGTTCTGCTACGTCCGCATCCGTCATGTTCTCAACGGTTGTGCGGTCCAGCACCTCTTTCAGTTTGGCAATATCGGCCTGAACGGTAGTCTTGTCCGCGTCAGGGATCTTGTCGCCCACATCCTCCAGAGCCTTCTCGGTCTGGAATACCATGTTGTCAGCTTCATTTCTTGCGTCGATCGCTTCTTTTCTCTTCTTATCCTGAGCTTCGTACTCAGCAGCTTCTTTAACTGCCTTCTCGATATCTTCATCGGACATGTTGGATCCGGCAGTGATGGTGATATGCTGCTCTTTGCCTGTACCCAGGTCTTTTGCGGAAACATTTACGATACCGTTGGCATCAATATCGAAAGTAACTTCGATCTGCGGGATACCTCTTCTTGCAGGCGGGATACCGTCCAGACGGAACTGGCCAAGGGTCTTATTGTCCCTTGCGAACTGTCTCTCACCCTGTACGACATGGATATCAACAGCGCTCTGGTTATCCTCGGCAGTGGAGAAGATCTGGCTCTTCTTTGTCGGGATCGTGGTGTTACGTTCGATCAGTCTTGTAGCTACGCCGCCCAGTGTCTCGATGGACAGGGACAGGGGAGTTACATCCAGAAGAAGGATATCTCCCGCACCGGCGTCGCCGGCCAGCTTGCCGCCCTGGATGGAAGCACCGATAGCTACACATTCATCCGGGTTGATCCCCTTGAAAGGCTCTTTGCCGGTAAGCTGTTTTACTTTATCCTGTACGGCCGGGATCCTGGTGGAACCACCGACCAGAAGTACCTTGCTCAGCTCGGATGCGGAAAGGCCTGCATCCCTGAGGGCGGTCTGAACCGGTGTTACGGTACGCTCTACAAGATGAGCGGTAAGTTCATTGAATTTTGCTCTGGTGAGGTTCATCTCGAAATGTTTCGGACCCTCGGATGTTGCGGTGATGAAAGGCAGGTTGATGTTGGTGGTTGTGGAGGAGGAAAGCTCCTTCTTTGCCTTCTCAGCTGCTTCTTTCAGTCTCTGCATGGCCATCTTGTCGCCGGAGAGATCCACACCTTCTTTTGCCTTGAAATCATCGATCATATAACGGGTAACCACATCGTCGAAATCATCGCCGCCCAGGTGGTTGTCACCTGCTGTGGAAAGCACTTCGATAACGCCGTCACCGATCTCGATGATGGAGACATCAAATGTACCGCCGCCAAGGTCGAATACCATGATCTTCTGTTCTTTCTCATTATCAAGACCATAGGACAGGGCTGCTGCCGTAGGCTCGTTGATGATACGTTTTACTTCGAGGCCTGCGATCTTGCCGGCGTCCTTGGTTGCCTGTCTCTGGGCATCATTAAAGTAAGCAGGAACGGTGATGACTGCGTCTGTCACCTTCTCACCGAGATAGTTCTCTGCATCGCCTTTTAATTTCTGCAGGATCATGGCAGAAATCTGCTGCGGAGAGTATTTCTTGTCATCGATGGTCACGGAATAGCTGGTACCCATCTGACGTTTGATGGATGAGATGGTCTTGTCCGGGTTTGTTACAGCCTGACGTTTTGCGGGCTCACCGATAACACGCTCGCCGGTCTTTGTGAAACCGACAACGGAAGGAGTGGTCCTCAGTCCTTCTGCATTGGTGATGACCACAGGTTTTCCACCTTCCATTACTGCTACACATGAATTTGTTGTTCCTAAATCAATACCGATAATTTTACTCATGATCATTTCCTCCTGTTATGTATTAACTGGCAATGGAAATCTTTCCATGCCGGGTCAGTTTACTACTTTAACCATGCTGTGTCTTAAGACACTGTCTTTGTACATATACCCCTTCTGGAATTCTTCCGCCACCAGGTTCTCGCCCTGTTCGGGATCCTCCTCATGCATGACTGCATTGTGGAGATCCGGGTTGAATTCCTTGCCCTTTGCATCCATGGGGGTGACACCGATCTCCGTCATGGTGGTCATCAGCTGCTGATAGATCTTGATGAACCCCTGGGCAAATGCCCCTTCCTTCTCCTCTTCGGACAAGGCGTCGATGCCGCGTTCAAAATTATCAATAACCGGAAGCAGCTTGACCAGAACCTCTTTGGCTCCTATGTCATACATCCGGGATTGTTCTTTGGCGTTACGCTTTCTGGCATTCTCGAATTCTGCCATCAGCCTCTGATACAGATCCGTAAGCTCGGCCACCTTGGCTTCCTTTTTCTCCAGGGCAAGTTCAAGGTTCTTGACGGATTTCTTCTTTTTCTTCTTCCCGAAAGCTTTCTCCTTACCGGAAGCTTCAGCAGTTTCGCCTTCCTCTTCTGTATCCGGAGAATCATCTTCATCCTCTGAGACAGGCTCCTGTTCTTCTTCACCGGTTTCGGGAGATTTCTTCTCTTCCGCTTCTTCCGCGGAAGAATCCTTTTTCTCTTCCGGTTTCTTCTTAAAGAGGTCGAATTCCTCTTCTTCTTTCACGATACTTTCGTCGAATTCTTTCCTGTCTTCCACTTAAAAGTACCACCTTTCTATGCTTTCTTATTGAATATCTCATCCAGATCGGCGGTAAGATTCTTCAATGTATGTACCACCTTCCGGTAATCCATCCTCTTGGGACCGATGATCCCGACGGTACCGGTACCGCCCTCCTCCAGCTCATAGGTAGCAGTGACGATACTGCAGTCCCTGAGGGAGGGAAGCTGGTTCTCACTTCCGATATAGACTTGAATACCATGTTTATCCCGGTCACTTACCGTTTCATCCACCAGCTGGACCAGCTGTTTCTTGCCGACCAGGGTATCGATCAGAGCCGTTGTCTGGGCCGGACTTGAAAGCTCGGGATACTTCAGCATGTTCGTTGCGCCGCTGGTATAGATCTCCATATCATCGGCTTCATGGATCGCTTCCACGATACCGCTGAATACCGTCTCCAGGATGGAGGCGTGCATCCCTGCCTGAACCTTCATGGTGTGCATCAGCTCCAGAGTGATCTCATTTAAGGCAAGCCCCTGCAGGAATGAGTTCAGCAGGATATTCAGCTTGAGGATCTCCTCGTTGCTCAGCGGATCTTCCACATTGATCAGAAGGTTCTTTACCGTCTCGTTACCTACCACGATGACCGCCAGCATCCTGCAGTGGTCCACCATGGAAAGCTGGATGAATTTCAGTTTGGACTCCCGGATATGGGGGGTGGATACCAGAGTTGCATAGTTGGTATCATTGGCCAGGACATCGGCCACGCTTTTCAGCATCTCCTCCATCCGGTCCATCTTCTGAAACATCATCTGCCGCTCTGCCTCGATCTCTTCCTCCTTCTCTTTGATCTCCATATCGTGCTCTTCCATCATCTGATTGACGTAAAGCCGGTATCCCAGATCGGAGGGAATTCTTCCTGCCGAGGTATGGGGCTGTATAATGTAGCCCAGCTCCTCAAGATCGGCCATCTCATTTCGGATGGTTGCGGAGCTTAAATGCAGGTCAGAATCTTTTGCGATCGTTCTGCTGCCCACCGGTTCTCCGGTCTCAAGGTAAGTTGAGATAATCGTTTTCAGTATCTTCATCTTACGTTCATCTAACACCATGAAACTAACCATCCTCCTGTCTTCTGTAATAGATTAATCTTTGTTTTTGATTATTAGCACTCATTTAACCCGAGTGCTAATATCTTCATACTTAAATTAACACCAACCTTTCGGGATGTCAAGTATAATTTTAAAAATAAAAAAACAGAAGAGAATCCGTGAGGATTCATCTCCTGTCTGAACTGGTCTTATTTATATTTTCCTACGGATCACCGGTCAAGCAGAAATGAACTGAAGATCCGGTTGCTTACATCGATTCCTCTCTCGGTCAGGTAAAGTCTGTCCCCGGTCTGGCCCATCAGTCCTAAGTCCAGATAATCCCTGATCACATGGCCGTAGACTGACCACAGATCACTGCCGAACCGCTTCCCGAATCCGGTGATGCTGATCCCGTCGGTTTTTCTTAATCCGAGGAACATGTATTCCTCCATTTGCTCTTCCCGGGAGAGCCATTGATGGTCAGGCCTGGCAGCAAATGGAGTGAAAGGATTAAGGAGATAGGCCTCCATATCTGTTTTGCCGGAACACCGTTCCGCAGTCTCTCCCTGTCTCCAGTAGGAGGAAGCGCCAAGGCCAAGGCCAAGGTAGGGAACTCCTTCCCAGTAGCCAAGGTTGTGGAGACATTCTTTCCCTTCCAGGGCATAGTTGGAGATCTCATAGCGCCGGTAGCCCTGATCAAGAAGAAATCTTCCCGTCTCTTCATACATCTTTCTTTCCGTATCCTCATCCGGCAGCCTGGCCTGCAGCACCTTATCCGAATAGAGGGGGGTTCCCTCTTCAAGGATCAGGCTGTAGGAGGAAATGTGTTCGGGCCGGAGGTCTGTCACGATCCTCAGGGTTTCAAGATAGGAATCAAGCGTCTGCCCAGGCAGGGCGGACATGATATCGATATTGATATTGGTAAAGCCGGCTTTCCGGACCTGGTCATAATTCTTAAGGAACTGGTCATAGGTATGGATCCGGCCCAGCATCTTAAGGCAGGAATCATCCGTTGACTGAAGACCGATACTGATACGGTTGAACCCCATAGAGCGGTATGCATCCGGCTTCTCCTTGTCCAGAGTCCCCGGATTGGCCTCCAGGGAGATCTCCGCCCCGGGAAGAATGGAGAAACATTCCTTCAGGCAGGCCATGATCCTCTCCATATTATATATAGAAAGAATACTTGGAGTGCCGCCCCCGAAAAAGACGGTCTTTACCTTTATCGCTTCTTCTGCATCCGGGTGTTCGTTGCCTTCTTTTAAGGAAAGGTAGCAGGCGGCCTCACGCATCTCCTGACAG
>CAJGDH010000082.1 GCA_904502145.1 uncultured Eubacterium sp. | reverse complement strand
TATGGCAGAACATCTGAGACTGAAAAAATCAAACTGTAAGAATTGTTATAAATGTATCAGAAACTGTCCGGTAAAATCCATCCGTTTTTCGGCCGGACAGGCAAATATCATCGGAAACGAATGTATCCTCTGCGGGCACTGTTTTGTGGTATGCCCCCAGGAGGCCAAGGAGATCGTGGATGAGAGAGAGAAGGTCCGCGTAATGATCAACAGCGGTGACCCGGTCATTGCCTCCCTCGCCCCCTCCTTTATCGCCAATTACGACGGGGCAGGGATCGAAAGCATGAGGGCCGCCCTTCAGAAACTGGGATTTACGGATGCGGAAGAAACCGCCCTGGGAGCCACCATGGTAAAGCGTGAATACGACCGTATGCTCTCTGAGGACAACCGTGACATCGTGATCTCTTCCTGCTGTCATTCCATCAACCTTCTCATCCGCAAATACTTTAAATCTCTTCTTCCCTATCTTGCCAATGTGGCGACGCCCATGTATTCCCATTGTGCGGATATCAAGAGAAGGATCCCGGGTGCCAGGACGGTATTTATCGGACCCTGTGTGGCAAAAAAGGATGAGGGAGAGATGTCAGGAAATGTGGTGGATGCCGTCCTGACCTTCGAGGAACTCACAGAATGGATGAATGAGGAGAATATCGCGCCTGAAAAGGTTATGGTTCCCGAGGAAAAGAGTCTGGCAAGATTCTTCCCCACAACCGGCGGGATCATCAAAACCATGGAATGTAAGGCGAAGGATTATTCATATTTTGCCATTGACGGGGTAAACAACTGTATCGCAGCCCTGCAGGATATCGAGAGGGGAAATATACACAAGTGCTTTATCGAGATGTCAGCCTGCCCCGGCGGCTGTATCGGTGGTCCTGTGATGGAGAAATATCATCCCAGCCCCGTCAAAGACTATATGATGGTCTCCACATTTGCCGGCAAGGAAGACTTTGCTATCCCACAGCCCACAGCAGCTCAGATGAATTACAATTACGGGCCTCTTGACACCAACCGGAGGACACCTTCCGAGGCAGAGATCAGCCGGATCCTCCGTGAAATGGGCAAATACACAAGGAGTGATGAGCTCAACTGCGGCTTCTGCGGCTATAATTCCTGCCGGGATAAGGCAGTTGCCATCTATCAAGGAAAAGCGGACATCTCCATGTGCCTGCCTTTCCTGATGGAGAAGGCGGAGAGCTTCTCCGAAGCCATCGTGCGGAATTCACCGAATGCCCTGATCGTCCTCAATGACCGGATGGAAGTCCAGCAGATCAATGATTCGGCCATGCGCCTTCTGAATATCCGGCAGCAGTCGGACATCATGGGAGAGTATGTTGACAGGATCCTGGATCCGGAGGATTTTATCAACGTGCTGAGCAGCGGCCGTGGGATCCGCAACCACAGAGTATATCTGTCAGAGTATTCCCGCTATGTGGACCAGACCGTGATCCCTGCCGAGAACGGGCGTATTCTTCTCTGTATCATGCGTGACGTGACCAACGAGATGAAGGAACGGAAGAAGAAGGAAGAGATCAGCCGGGAAACCGCTGAAGTTGCAGACCGTGTTGTAGATAAACAGATGCGTATCGTACAGGAGATCGCCTCCCTGCTTGGTGAGACCGCTGCGGAGACCAAGATCGCTCTTTCAAAATTAAAGGAGTCTATTGCGGATGAATGAGTTATTTGCGGACATCGGATATAAAAGTATCAACCACATCGGTGAACAGCTTTGCGGAGATCATGTGGACATCGCGGAGGAGGGTGAAGATTCCAAAGTCATCGTGCTGGCTGACGGCCTCGGAAGCGGAGTAAAGGCCAGTATCCTTTCTACCCTGACTTCCAAGATCATTTCCACCATGCTGGCTCAGGGAATCTCCATAGAAGAGTGCGTTCAGACCATTGCCGCTACATTGCCGGTCTCCTCCGAACACGGGGTGGCTTACTCTACATTTACCATCATCCACCTGATCCACAACGAGACAGCGGAGCTGATCCAGTATGATAATCCCCATATTATCATGATCAGGAATGATGACCTCTATGATTATCCTAAGAGGGAAATGAACATTGAGGGGAAGAAGATCTATCATACCAGTATCCGCTTAAGGGAAAATGATGTATTTATCGCCATGAGCGACGGATGTCCTCATGCGGGGCCGGACCGTTCCTACAATACCGACTGGAAGTGGGAGGACATTGCTGATTTCATGCTTGCCATGTCCATTGCCGGCTATAAGGCCAAATCCCTCTGCACGATCCTGGTGGACGAATGTTGGAAGCTTTATGCCGGGCACCCCATCGATGATGCCACAGCCTGCGTGGTCCGCATCCAGAAGAGGGAGCCTCTGAACATCCTTTTCGGACCGCCCGCCAATCGGGACGACAGCAGCCGTATGATGAGCCTCTTCTTTTCCAGGAGGGGAAAACATGTCATCTGCGGCGGGACCACCGCGAACATCGCCGCCCAGTGGCTGGGCAAGACGGTGACCTACAATTATGATTTTGAGGAGGGCAGTGAAGTCCCTCCCATCTCGGAGATCGAAGGGGTCGATCTTGTGACGGAGGGTGCGGTCACCATGAGCAAGGTGATCGAATATGCCCGGGATTACGTGACCGACAACCTGTATTATGACAAATGGCGTTTCGGGAAGGACGGTGCCTGCCGTATCTGTCAGTACCTCTTTGAGGAGGCTACCGACGTGAACTTCTTTGTAGGCAGGGCCATGAATCCGGCCCACCAGAATCCCGAGCTTCCATTAAGCTTCAATGTCAAGATGAACCTGGTGGAAGAGCTGGCAAAAAGCTTAAAAGAGATGGGTAAGTATGTTAAGATAAGCTATTACTGATCTCATAATGACTGATCATCCTAATGGTGAAAGTGATGATCCGATCAGAACAGGAGGAAGAACAATGCAATTCATAATTAAAGCCTACGACGGTGAAGGTATGCTGGATAAAAGGATGGAAGTGCGCCCGCGCCATCTGGAAGGGATGAAAAAGCTCGGAAAACAGATCATCTGTGCCGGAGGCCTCCTGGACGAGGAAGGAAAGATGAAAGGCTCTGCTCTCGTTATGGAATTCCCGGACCGGGCAGCCCTTGATGATTATCTGGACAATGAACCCTATGTAGTGGAAGGCGTCTGGCAGAAGATCGAGGTGGAGACCATCAATGTGGTCCTCATGAACGGAGAGAAATACGGATATGAAACAGGAAGATAAGTTGCTGCAGTGGGCACTGGATCTGCAGGGGATCGCCCAGACCGGACTCTATTACGGATCCGGAAAGTTCGATATGGAACGATACGAGCAGATCCGCCAGATCGCAGCGGAAATGATCAGCTACAGAATGGAGATACCCATAGATAAAGTGAAGGACATATTCTGTTCAGATGTAGGTTATCTGACCCCCAAACTGGATACCAGGGCGGCGATCTTTAAGGGGGATAAGATCCTTCTGGTGAAGGAGAGCAGCGGTCAATGGTCCATGCCCGGGGGATGGGTCGAGCCGGATAAATCCATCATGGAAAATACCGTGAAGGAAGCCTGGGAGGAGGCCGGGCTTAATGTTACCGCGGACCGGATGATCGCACTGTATGATCTGGATAAGAATAATCTGAAACTGCATCCATTTAAGGTTATCAAGGCATTTGTCCTGTGCACGGTGGTGGGCGGCCATTTTCAGGAAAACCTTGAGACGGTGGACAGCGGGTATTTCGGATTGGATGAACTTCCGGAGCTGACCCAGGATAAGAATACCAGGGACCAGGTTGCCCTGTGTTTTAAGGCAAAAGACGCCGAACACTGGGAAACCGTGTTTGACTGAGGAGCAATCTTTTCTATCCTATAAACCTATTGACATAGTAGGCGAATACTGTTATAGTGTTTGAAAATGTAACCGATAACCGGCTTTTGTTTCCTCATGAACTTTGTGACAGAAGATTTTTATGTGCGAATTATTTGGACTATCAGCAGACAGGAAAGTAAATATCAACAAAGAATTAAGGGATTTCTATTCCCATGCTCCCGACAATCCCAACGGATGGGGGATCTATTATAATGACGGCGGACCTGACTTCTTTTTTAAGGAGAACAGGAGGGCAGACCGAAGTGAGAATCTGAAGAACATCATATCAGAGAAGATCAATGCCAGAAATGCCATATCCCATATCCGCTATGCCACCATCGGATATGATCTGATGGATAACACACATCCCTTCCGGGGAACCGATCTGTCGGGCAGGGAATGGATCTTCGCCCATAACGGGACTATTTTCGAGGGGGATATTCTCAGGGAATACTATCCCAGGCAGAAAGGAGAAACGGACAGTGAACGTGTCTTTCTCTACATGCTTGACAGGATGAATACGCTGATCCGTGAAAAAGGCGGCCCTCTTGATGAAGAGGAGAGGTTTGCCATCCTGGAGGACATGGTGGCACTGCTTTCCCCCAAGAACAAGCTTAATCTGTTGATCTATGACGGCGACATTCTTTACGCACATAATAACTGCAAAGACTCACTTTATATCAGGGAACAGAAGGATAACGTCATTATCTCGACAAAACCTTTGTGCAGCGGCCGGTGGGAACCTGCCCCGTTTACCAGACTGTTTTCCTACATGGATGGCCAAAGACAGAGGACCGGCGCAAGCCACGGACAGGAATATGTTCCCGATCCGGAAAGCATTAAAGCACTGTATCTTATGTATTCACATCTGTAAAGGAGTAGGTTTATGCTGAATTATAAGGATAAAACGGTTCAGACCAGACTTTTTGACGGGCTAATCGGCCTTGAGAAAGAAAGTCTCCGGGTGACGGAGGATGGTTTTTTTGCCCAGACACCACATCCCTTCTCTGCGGATGAGAAATACATCGTCCGTGATTTTTGTGAGAACCAGACAGAGATCAATACCCCTCCGGTTTCCGGTCCAAGAGAGGCCTATGATGAATTGTTAAGGCTGACCCGGCAGATCAGGGAGACCTTGTCAGCTTTGGAGGAGAAGGAATATCTGTGGCCTTTTTCCAATCCTCCTTATATCCTGAACGAGGACAGTATACCGATCGCCATCTTTGAAGGGGAGGATCATGTCAAGACAGAATACCGGGAATACCTTGCCATGCGTTATGGCAGATACAAGATGACCTTCTCGGGAATCCATTTTAATTACTCCTTTGATGATGAACTGCTGAAGGCGGATTTTGAACTGTCCGGGGAGAAGGATTTCAAAAAATATAAAGATGATTTCTACGTGTCCCTCGCGGCGTCCGCCCAGATGTACAACTGGCTGGTAGTGGCCATAGCCGCGGCCAGTCCCTTGCTTGACAGTTCCTATTTTGAGAAGAACAATTATGGTAAGGATGTCTATAACGGAATGGCGTCCAGCCGCTGTTCCGACATCGGTTACTGGAATTTTTTCACACCGATCCTCAATTACTCGGATCTTGATTCCTATGTGGAGAGTATTGACAACATCGTTAAATATGAGTTCATAAGGTCTCCTTCCGAGTTGTATTTTCCTGTGAGGGTCAAGCCTCCGGGTTCCTATTCCAAAGAAGCGTTTAAGGAAAAAGGTGCAGATCACATTGAACTGCGTATGATCGACCTGAATCCGCTGGATGAGGCAGGAATCGATATCAGGGATATCTTTTTCCTTCAGCTGTTTCTGGTATATCTCGCCTGCAGACCCACTGAAGGCACAGATGCCAATGCCCAGATCAGGGCGATAGCCAATACAAAGAATGCTGCCAGATTTGACCTCAAGACAGTCCATCTGGTGACGGAAGACGACAAAAATCTGCCGATTGCCGATGCTGCGGTTCAGATCATGGATGAGATGCTGGACTTTTTCCGGGCTTTTGAACGGGAAGATATCGAGGAGACTCTCCTTTATCAGAAATCTAAATTTATTGATATGAAAAACCGTTATGCCTGGCAGGTAAGAGAGCAGTTCAGCGACGGATTTGTCAAAAAAGGGATGGAAATGGTCCGGAGCCAGATTTGACCAATCATTTTGCAGGGGAAGGATGATGACAATGAGATCCATTCTGATCAAGGACACCACCCGGGAGGAGCGTATCCGGATCGTACATGAATCACTGTGGGGTGCCTGCGGCATCGACTGTGAATTCTGCTCCGGCTGTGATAACCGTGGCGGCGGACGCATCGAAAGCATCTATCAGGATTACATAGATGGTTTAAAAGAAATCCGGGAGATCAATGCCGAATACAATGCTCCCTTTGTGAGAGGATAGCAGAATAAGAGGATGCAGATTATTTATGACTGCATCCTCTTTTTTTCCTCATTTTTTAATTCCCTTTTCACCTATTGACATAGTAGGTTTGTGTGATATATTGTTTAAAACGAAACTATTGGTAAGAGGATGAACAATGAGAAAAAGACATAATATTATCCTGATCGGTATGCCGGCAGTGGGTAAAAGTTCCATAGGGGTCATTCTTGCAAAAGAGATCGGTTATCAGTTTCTGGATTCAGATCTTCTGATCCAGAAAAGAGAGGGTTGTCTGTTGAAAGACATCCTGGAACATGCCGGCGTAGAAGGATTTATCCGGATTGAAAATGAAGTGAATTGTTCCATCGATGAGGATCGGACCGTTATCGCCACAGGCGGAAGCGCTGTTTACGGACAGGAAGCCATGGAACATTTCAGGGAGATCGGAACGGTAATCTATCTGAAAACGGATTTTGCTACATTGGAGAAAAGACTGGGAGATCTCAGGGGGCGGGGAGTAGTCCTGAAGGAAGGACAGACTCTTCGGGATCTGTACAGGGAAAGATGTCCCTTATATGAAAGATACGCAGATATTACCGTTGAAGAAAATGAAAAGAGCATTGAAGAAACTTTACGATCAATCAGAGAAGCTATAGAAAGATATATTCCTGAAACAAAAAAAGGGGAACTCCATTGATAAAAAGAGTATACAAAAGTTCCGAAAAAGAATATATAATTAAGTTGTGCGACACGTCTTTCCCCAATGGAATCTGCAAACGGGATAACTATAAAGAAATCTTCGATAAAATTGATAAATACGCAGAATTCTATGTCGCTTCTTCAGAGGGGGATGTCTGTGGTTATGCGGCTATGTATAACAATGATATGGATGCAAAGACAGCTTATATAACCATGATCTGCGTGAGGGATATCTATCAGGGCAGACATATAGGAAGTGAGTTGATGGCGGCCTGTATAGACAGCGCTGAAAAAACGGGCATGAAGGCTGTTCGGCTGGAGGTCGCAAAAGCCAATCTCAAAGCAGCCGCTTTCTATGAGAAGGCAGGATTTGTCAATGAAGAAAATCTCCCGGGAGACAGAATATTCATGGTGTTGAAACTAAACGGTAAAGGAACATAATAGAAAATGAATCTTTGGGCATTGCTGATTATCTCATTATTAGTCCTTACCGGTATTGGTATCCTGTATCTGGCAGGAAGGATCCGGAAGTTTGTATTTATCCGCAAACTGACCGGGGACAGACCGGTATGGACTTATTTTGTATGTACAGTGATCGTGGCAGCGGTCACGGCAGTTTTATGGCTGTTCATGGGAGCCATGAACGCGATTATCTGTGTACTCCACCTGGTCGTCTTCTGGATCATCAGCGACATCTTATCATTTGCGATCCAAAAATACCGAAAAAACACTTTTCAAAGATATTATGCGGGAGTAGCTGCGGTTCTGTTCACCATATGCTATCTGGCTGCGGGATGGTACTCATGCCATCATGTGTCCATGACCGGATATCAGATTCCCACAGAGAAGAAAGTGGGTACCCTCAAGGTGGCAGCGATCGCAGATTCTCATGTGGGGACGACCTTCCATGCAGAAGGTTTCCGTAAGCATCTGAAAGCCATCGAGGAACAGCATCCGGATCTTCTGGTGGTCGTCGGCGATTATGTGGACGACGATACATCCGAAGAGGATATGCTGGGTTGCTG
>CAJGDH010000081.1 GCA_904502145.1 uncultured Eubacterium sp. | reverse complement strand
TGTTCAAGGATCTTCTTCTCTTCATATTCCCTCATGGCAGAATGGATACGGTCGATCCTCCTGTCCACATCCTCGTCCTCAAGGTATACTTCAGGTAAAGTGATCTTCAGGGTGGAGGGGGCTTCCCCCACGATCCGTTCCACCTCGGCCCAGTATTCCGGTTCACTGGTATACTGGTCGCATGCGATGACGGACCATCTGGTCTGGTCGATTCCTTCTGCCGGCAGCAGGATATCTGCCTTCTTTATAATTCTGTTCATGGTTGATCCATTCCCCTTATCTGTCTGTGTCCCGTGTCTGATAACACGTTTTCTATGATAACACAAAAGCAGGATTCTGACACTATTTTTTTCATTTCCTTTTTCTGATTTTTTTTAGAAAAAAACACTTGCATATTGATAATGCCCATGCTATAATACATTTCGTTGGCACGGAAACAAGCCGACAGAACATGCAGTCGTGGCGGAATTGGCATACGCGCTAGACTAAGGATCTAGTCCGGGCTTTCTGGGTGCGGGTTCAAGTCCCGCCGACTGCATCTTTTTTTATGTCCGGATCCATCTGGGATCCGGATGTTTTTTTGTCCGAAAAACCCGGGCTCCTGCGTCTTAAGACACAGGTCCCGGGTTCCTTTTTTTACTCTTTTGCTGTTTCTACTCTTCTGTCGATTCCTCCGTCTCCGGAATATCCGCTGTGGATCTCTCCGCTGCTTCCACCTCGCTCAGATTGGTATAATCCGTAAAATACTGCGGGTTGGTAGTGATAAAGAGGCCGTCGGAGGTGCGGAAGGCACTGGTCCCCTCCATGGTAGTCACCATGGCGGTTATGGTCACCTTGTCACCCACATACACCGATCTTACCACATTGTCCGCGTCAAAATCGATCCATGAACGAAGGCGGACACCTCCGGAGCTGATATAGGTGATGGCAATGTAACCGGAAAGGGGAAGGTACTCTTTTACCTCCTGGACCTTCGTCTCATCCGCTTCCACATAGGTATTGTCCTTCAGACGATAGTAGGATTTGTCTTTAAATCCTCCCTTCTGCCTGACCTGAAGCATCTGTCCGTTTTTCAGGGGGACGGAATCCTCATCCACCACGCCGGGGTGGGCGGTCATGCAGAATTCTTCCTTATCCTTTATATTCTTAATGATGATACGCGTCACATCAAAAGAGGGGTCCAGCACCAGGATATCTCCCTTTCCGGCCTGCGCGGTCTCGGTCTTCTCCTTCCCCTGATAGGGGTGGTTCTTCAGAAAAGCCCGGAATCCGATGATGAACAGGACGGACAATGCCACCAGAAACAGGGAAAACAGCATGGAGGTGATCATGGTGAAGGCGTTTCTCTTCTCCTCCTCATTGATGGAACGTCTGTTTTTTCCGGATCTCATATATACTCACACTTTCATCAGTATTAGGGCGCACGAAGCGTCTGTTATTAATATATGCAATCCGGGAAAGGATGTCAATCTTGTTTATCTACAAGTTATTTCTTCACATCATATTTGGTCAGGTTATACTTATTGATCAGGTTGGTCAGCTCGGATACATAGCTGCTCCAGGTGCAGTAGCCGCCCTTCTGGATGATCTTCAGCTGTTTTTTGTAGCTGGTTGTAGAGGTAAGGCCTGCATAACGTTTCTTGGAGCCGTCCATGGCACCCTTCAGGTATGCGGAATGATCACCGATGGACTTGGCCAGGTTGGGGTATTTACGGAAGTAGGCAGTGATGGTCACTTTCTTTCCTTTGTACTCTTCCTTGGTATAGATCTTGACCCTGCTCTTTCCGTCCCAGGTAGATCCTTTCCAGGTGTTGCCGGAAAGGTTTTCCTTCATACCGAAGATATTGTTTCCCTTCTTGCACAGAGTGGTGGTTCCCCAGCCGCTCTCATTGATCATCTGGGCCAGGGTCACGGAAGCCAGGACGCCCGTCTTCTGGTAATCCTGCTGGGCAAGGGGTCCCATGAGCTTGATAAACTGGGACGGGGAAAGACCTTCCAGATCTTTGGCCGTCAGGTTGGAGCCGGTTGAAGCAGTTGTCAGAGGTTCCGGTTTATCCTTTGCCTCAAGGTAGACTGTCTTCTCCGGCTTCACATAGGTATAGTCCAGATTCAGGGCACGGCATACCGCTTTGCCCGGTATGGTGATATACTTGCAGCCGTTTACGGTGACATATCTGGGTGCCGTGTAGATTTTCTCCTTCTTTCCGTTGACGTACATCTTCTTCTTGTTCAGGTACAGTTTTACCTTCCGGTCACCCAGGGTGATGATCAGCCTCTTCGTGGATTTTTTGAAGGTATAACGTGCGCGGGGACCGCGCTGCACCAGACAGCACTTGTAGGGGATCATGATATTATCATTGATCTTCAGGGCCGGGTGCTTGGCATCGGTGACAAGTTTCCCCTCATAATAGACCTTGTAGAAGGGATCGGTGTACACCTTTGTTTTTGATCCGCTCACGTAGGTCGTCAAGGCAGAAACCGACAGACTTGCCAATGTCATGACCAGGACGGCACACATGAGGATCAGGGACTTCATACCAGTTCTCTTCATTTTCAAATCTCCTTTCTCTCTGAATTGTTTCTCTCTAAAACCATTTTTCTCTCTATTGATCTGTATCTAAAACGCATTTAAACGTCTTATTTTCTCTTCTGATTTCTCCCGGGCAGGTGGATTAGGTAAATTACACAAAAAATGATATAATGTGTCCAAAAACATGTTATTTTTCGCTAAAACGTATTTTTCATCAATAAAAAAGACCAGTGAACTTTCGTTCACTGGTCTGTGATCTCATGATAATTTGCTCTTTGCCAGGTCTGCAAGAGCGGTGAAGCCTTCCGGATCGCTGATGGCCATCTCGGAGAGCATCTTTCTGTTTACTTCGATGTCGGCTAATTTCAAACCATACATAAATCTGCTGTAAGATAATCCGTTCATCCTTGCTGCAGCATTGATACGTGCGATCCAAAGCTGTCTGAACTGTCTCTTTCTCTGCTTTCTGCCGGCGTAGGAACTGGTTAAAGCTCTCATTACCGACTGCTTAGCTACACGGTACTGTTTGGATCTTGCTCCTCTATATCCTTTTGCAAGTTTTAATACTCTGTTATGTCTTTTTCTGGCGCCAAGGCCGCCTTTTACTCTAGCCATATGTCTGCATCCTCCTATATACGATTAAAGGTATGGTAAAATCTTCTTCATGTTCTTTACGTTAGACTCATCCATCATCGTCGGTTTTCTGAGATTTCTTTTTCTCTTGGTTGTCTTTTTTGTCAGGATGTGACTTTTGTAAGCTTTATATCTTTTTAACTGTCCTGTACCGGTTTTCTTAAAACGCTTTGCAGCAGCTCTGCTGGTTTTCATTTTTGGCATGATAAAAATCCTCCTAATTGTATTCTGCACACATTCATTAACGCTTTTCGGTAAGAAACATGATCATGCTTCTTCCTTCGAATTTCGGCTTCCTGTCCACGGTAGCCACATCCTCAAGCTGTTTCGCAAATTCATCAAGAATGACTTTGTTCTCATTTACATGAGCCAGCTCACGGCCGCGGAACCGGAGGGTAACCTTCACTTTGTCCCCTTTGGATAAGAACTTTCTGGCCTGATTGATCTTGGTATTCAGATCATTCTTATCAATATTGGGAGACAAACGAACTTCCTTCACATCGATGGTCTTCTGCTTCTTCTTGGACTCTTTCTCTTTACGCGCCAGTTCGTATCTATACTTACCGTAATCAATAATTTTACATACAGGTGGTTTTGCGTTGGGGGCAATCTTCACCAGATCAAGTTCTGCCTCTCTGGCAATCTTCATGGCATCACGGGCAGACATTATACCCAGCTGTTCACCGGTCTCACTGATTAATCTAACCTCTCTGTCACGTACCTGTTCATTGATCATTAATTCGTTAATAGCTGTACACCTCCATACTGTAATAGATCGTCGTGGTCCCCGGCCGGCAACGCTTCCGGGGCATACGCAAAGCTCCTTCCCTTTTTAACCAAAAGAAAAAGGACAGTCCGCAGACTATCCACACATACCAATACCATAATACTCCCAATGAATATAACAGTAGATCGATATTAACCCGAGTCACCATTGTGCTGAGGTGAGAGTGGATACTCTGCTTTCCTTTACGTTGTCTCGCAACAACTTCTATAATATATCATTGGTATGTGGGATTGTCAAGAAATATTTCTATATTATCTTTTTATTTTTCGGCTTTACTTAAAGGTTAAGCGTGAGGTTCTTCCCTTCCATCGTATACTGCCGGTAGGTGATCCCCACCATGTCAAACATACGCTTCGCCGCGATGGTTGAATCGGAGTCGGCGTATTTGTCGGAGTAGTAGATCACTTCCTTGATCCCTGTCTGGATGATCGCTTTGGTACATTCATTACAGGGAAACAGGGTGACATATAATCTGGCCCCCTTCAGAGAACCGGTGCCGCCTCCGCAGTTAAGGATGGCATTCAGCTCGGCATGGCAGACATACAGGTACTTGGTATCGAGAGGTTTACCTATCCTCTCCCAGGGCATCCTGTCATCATTACAACCGGTGGGCATACCGTTGTAGCCCATGGACAGAATCTTGTTCTCCGGGCTGACGATACAGCTTCCGACCTGTGTATTATTATCCTTGCTCCTCTCGGCGGAAAGCAGGGCAACACCCATGAAATACGCATCCCAGGACAAATAATCTGTTCTTTTCATGACGCCTCCTCCTCAAATTGTCTGAAAACCCCAAAATAGGGGAGATTAAAACAGATTATAACACATAAAAAAAAGTATGAAAAGATTTTTTCATACTTTTTTTCAAAAATTTTCTTAAAAATGTCATATTTTCTTAATATTTCTGATAGATCCGGATCATACGGATCACATGACCCAGACCGGCGGCCGCCCGGTGGAAGTCACCTTCCGTCATAGTCCGGGTGGCGAAAGCATGCTCATCAAGTCCTTCTGCCACTACATAATCCACCGGACCGAAGGCTTCTTCGATGGCTTCCCTGGAAACCGTCTTCTCCATACGGACAAAAAATCTGCCTTCACATTTCCTTAAAGACTGAAGCACAAGCTTCTCGGGACTCCAGAAGATCCTGCGGTTGGTGCCCATGGCTCTGGCGGATTCGATGACATCGGATACCACCGCGCTGGCTGTGGGAAGCTCACCCGCTCCCTTTCCGTAGAACATGATGTCGTCCACCATGTTTCCGTGGACAAAGACTGCATTGAACACATCCCGCACACTGTAGAGGGGATGATCATGTTCGATCAGCATCGGGGCGACCATGGCGTAATACTTGCCGCCCTTCTTCCAGCTCTTGGCCAGAAGCTTGATGGCGGACCGCATGGCTCTTGCATAGAGGAAATCTTCGGCGGTGATCCCGGTGATACCCTCGGTATGGATATCTTCAAAATCCACCTGATAACCTGAGACAAGGGAGGTGAGGATGGCGATCTTCCTGCAGGCGTCATATCCCTCCACGTCCGCTTCGGGATGAAGCTCCGCATACCCTTTCTCCTGGGCCTCCTTCAGCACATCATCAAAGGGGAGACCTTCCTCGGACATCTTCGTGAGCATGTAGTTGGTGGTACCGTTCAGGATCCCGGTGATCTCCTCGATCACATCCGCGGTAAGGCAGGTTGTAAGGGGACGGATCAGGGGGATGCCCCCGCCCACACTGGCCTCAAAAAGGAAATTACAGTTGTTTTCACGGGCGATGGCGATCAGCTCTGCCCCGTACTTGGCCACCAGCTCCTTGTTGGAGGTAGCCACGCTCCTGCCCTGTTCAAGGGCAGTCTTTACGAAGGGATAGGCAGGGTTGAGTCCGCCCATACATTCCACTACAATCTGTATATCTTCATCTTCTTTAATGATATTGTAATCATGCACGACAAGATCCGCATTGGGATCTCCCGGAAATTCTCTCAGGTCGAGGATCCTTTTGACAACCAGGGTCTGACCGGCATTCCTTGCAATGCTCTCAACGTTCGTCTGAAGCACCCTGACTACGCCGGCTCCGATGGTGCCGTACCCTAATACTGCTACGTTGATCATGAAGTCCTCCTTACATCTATAGAAATGGACTTAAAAATATTATCATAAAATGAATAATTCATCAACCGATTTTTCATATTTTTGCGATAACTCTCTTCCCCGGGGAAGAGGTTATCCCTGAGAAACAGACCGGAAAAAGAAGGGAGGTCATAAAAAATCCGGGAACCTTCCGATTCCCGGATCAATGATATGCCATGGATATGATTATACAGTAAAACAAATCTGAAGGAAATCGATGGTTCAGTCGAAAACCTGGGATACCAGAGTGCACATTTCCTCATACTCAGCGTAGTCCTTCATAGAGGACAGGGATTCACACATCCCCTTATAATACCATCCCTGCATTGCTTTATCCTTCATGCGGAATCTCTTCCACAATTCATCTCCGACCTCATGGTAATCATGGGCCACGGAACGGATGTTGGAAAGCTTGTCCCCCAGGGCGATATACTTCACTTCCAGGGGCTGTTTCCTGGTACGATCAATGGTATGCTGTTTTCGTTCCTTCCAGGAAAGACTCTTGTCCTCACTCTCCGCTTCCACAAAGCCAGCCACCCGGTCGCCGAACCGGTCTCTGATCTGGTCGATGGTCACGTCATCGCAATCCTCCACCACATCATGTAGGAGGGCTGCCACCCCGATGTCCTTGTCTGAAGTCATGCGGACAACGATGGAGAAAACCTCCATGGGGTGAACGATAAAAGGAATGTCCGTACCTTTGCGGAACTGACCGTTATGTGCTTTAACTGCAAATTCGATCGCCTCATTTACCATATTTATTTTTCATTCTCCTTCTCTTCCTCTGCTTCCTTCAGAACCTTCTCCTGGGCGTCTGCAGGCATCTGCTCGTAACGGCTGAATTCATAGGAGAACTCACCGCTTCCGCCGGTCATGGAGCGAAGGTCTGTGGAGTAGCCCACCAGACTTGCAAGAGGAATATCAGCCTCAAGTTCCTGTCTTCCGCCCGGCAGCGGGTTCATACCGAGGATACGTCCGCGACGTTTGTTAAGGTCACCCATAACATCACCGGTGTTGGAGTCAAGAACATCGACTTTAAGGTTAACGATGGGCTCAAGGAGAACAGGCTTGCATTCCATGATACCATTCTTGAAGGCAGTGATGGAAGCCATCTTGAAGGCCATCTCGGAGGAGTCTACCGGATGGTAGGAACCGTCGAGCAGTGTGCCTTTGATTCCCACAACGGGATATCCGGCCAGAGGTCCTTTGAGGCAGCTCTCTGCAATACCCTTCTCAACAGCAGGGAAGTAGTTTTTCGGAACGGCGCCGCCGAAGATCTTCTCTTCGAAGACGTAAGGTGTCTCCAGGTCTCCTGAAGGCTCCCATTTCATCAGTACGTCACCGTACTGGCCGTGTCCGCCGGACTGTTTCTTATATTTACCGCGGACTTCGGATGTGCCGCGGATGGTCTCTTTGAAGGCAACCTTCGGTTTGACAAGCTCGATCTCCACTTTGTAGCGGTCGGCAAGCTTGCTCCTGACGATCTCAAGGTGCTGGTCGCCCAGACCATAGAGAAGCATCTGGCGGTTGGCTTTATCGTTGACCTCGCTTAAAGTAAGGTCTTCATCCATGAGTTTTTTCAGTGCGGTCGCAACCTTATCCTCATCACCTTTTGTCTTGGCCATATAGCGCATAAAGGTGTATGGAACGGGCATCTTGGCTGCTTCGTAGAGAATCGGATCTGCCTTCTGGGATAAGGTATCCCAGGCATTACAGAAGATGATGCATGAAGACCTTACATTAAAGAATGTTAATGACGCTGAGAACCGTCAGATGTTGCTCTATGGTATGGGCGACCAGCATCTTGATATTGTAGTGAGCAGACTTCTTAATGAATACAAGTGTGCAATTGAACTGGATACTCCAAAGGTTGCTTACAGAGAAACTATTA
>CAJGDH010000080.1 GCA_904502145.1 uncultured Eubacterium sp. | reverse complement strand
ATCTTCACTTTTCCGCTCTTTCCCGCCAGTTCGGAAGCGCTCACGGGCCGTCCGTCCAGGCTGAAGGAAAGCTTTACATCCACGGGGAGCTCCTTGGTGGAATTACCCTGGTAGGAGATCTCGTTTCCATCTGCCTTCCAGCTGATGGACTGATCGTCCCCCTCGGTGAACTCCTCGTCTCCCTTTACATTTTCTATGTCCGTAAGGTCCGAAGTATCCTTGATGACCTCCAGGCCGTCCTTGTTGGAAAGTGTGTCGTTTACGATGATCTCATCGACTTCTCCGTCGCTGTCCGTGATCACATAGACCACTTCCTCTTTCTCCACGGTTTCTTTATCTTCAGTCTTGTCCGTACCTGCGGCATATACGGCAGGGGCCGTACCGGTCAGAGCCAGGGACAGGACCAGGGCCTGCGCCAGCAATACGGAAAAGATCCTTTTCTTTGTCTTGGTTTTCAACATCATATCCCTCCTCTTCTCACAGGAATCTCTGCCTGTCTGCCGCTTTTTCTCATTTTCAGGAAATCCCAGGTGGTCAGACAGATCACCTTGTCAAATACCATGAACATCGCCGGGAGGATGATCAGTACGCAGAGCATGCTGATGATGGCTCCCCTGGAAAGCAGTGCACAGATCGATCCGATCATATCCACCCTGGAATACATGGCCACACCGAAGGTGGCGGCGAAAAAGCTGAATCCGCTGGTCACGATGGAATGGACACTCGATCTGTGGGCGATGCTCACCGCCTCTTTCTTATCCACTCCGCCAAGCCGTTCTTTCTGGTATCTGGTGGTCATCAGGATGGCATAGTCCACGGTGGCCCCCAGCTGGATGGTACCGATCACGATGGCCGCCACAAAGGGAAGTTCCTTTCCCATATAATAGGGGATCGCCATATTGATGTTGATGGCGAACTCGATGACTGCCACCAGGATCACCGGGAGGGAAAGCGACTTGAACACGATCAGGATGATCAGGAAGATCGCTGCCATGGACAGGTAATTGACCATCCTGAGGTCCACGTTGGTGGTGTCTTCCAGGTCCTTCATCATGGGGGCTTCCCCGATGACGATGGCGTCTTTATCGTAATCCCTGACGATATTCTGTATCTGTGAGATCTGCCGGTCCACTTCCTTTGTCGCCGCGGAGTATTCCGAGCAGATAAACGCGATCTCATGTTCATCTCCCTGGAGCATCTCCGCAAGATCTTTGGGGATCATCTTCTCCGGGATCTCGGAGCCCACCAGGGAATTCAGGCCGATGGTCCAGTTCACACCCTCCACATCGTCGATCTTTCTGTACATGGCGGCCTTATCTTTGGCTTTCATGTTCTTGTCCATCATGATGATGTGGATCACACTCATATCAAATGTATCTTCCAGCTTCTTGTTGGCGATGTTGGACTCCAGGTCATCCGGAAGGGAGTGGGCTATATTATAGTAGACATTCACATGGTTGTTTCCGTACAGTGCCGGGTACAGCAGGGCAAGGAAAACCACCAGGAAGATCAGATAATGCTTTGTGAGGAACCGGGATACGATCCCTGACTCCCGGATAAATACTCTGTGTCTTGTTTTCTCGATCAGGGGATCGAACACCAGGATCATGGCAGGAAGGAGGGTCACGCAGCAGATCACGCCGATAATGACACCCTTGGACATCACGATGCCCAGGTCCCTGCCCAGGGCAAATGTCATGACACACAAAGCCAGGAAACCGGCGATGGTGGTCACGGAGGAGCCCAGGATGGAGATGAAGGTATCTGAGATGGCGTGCCCCATGGCAGCTTCCTTATCTCCGGGATATTCCTCCTTCTTCTCCTCATAGCTGTTGAGGAGGAAGATGGAATAGTCCATGGTCACACCCAGCTGCAGGACCGCTGTCACTGCCTGGGTCACATAGGAGATCTCCCCCAGGAAGAAATTGCTTCCCATATTGTAGACGATGGCGACCCCGATGCTCAGAAGGAAGAGGATCGGGATCAGATAATACTGGGTGGCTATGGTGAGGACCACCATGGAAAGGACTGCGGCAATGGCCACATAGGCTGGAAGTTCGGACATGCACAGATCCGCGATATCCGTTACGATCCCGGTCATGCCGCTGATGTAAACCTGCTTGTCCGCGATCTTCCGCATCTCCTTCAGGGCTTCCGTCGCCTCGTCGGAGGAGGTGGTGTTGTCGAAGAGGACCATCATCAGGGTGGCATCCCCTTTGAAGAAGGCATCCTTAAGCTCTCTCGGCAGCAGTTCCACCGGGATGGACAGATCGGCCACATCGGTGTACCAGAGGGTCCTGGATACATGGTCGATCCGGCTGAAACTGTCCTCCAGTTTCTCCACATCCTTCATCTCCATACCTTCCACCACGACCATGGCAAATCCGCCGGAACCGAATTCTTCCACCATCTTGTCCTGCCCTGCCACGGTATCGAGGGATTCGGGCAGATAACTCAACAGATCATAATTTATTTTTGTATGAAGATATCCGATTCCTGAAGGGATCAGCAGAAGTATCCCGATGAGGATCATCAGATATCTGTGACTGGCAATAAACTTTCCTGCTCTGGTCATACAGATCTCCTCTCTTTCTTTCGAATAAATTTTACTGAAAAAATGAATCTTGGTCAATATTTAAAATGACCAAAGTTCATTATTTTATACGAATGAATTTTGGTCATTTTTTAAAGGCCGAAAATATTGACTTTTTTTCCGGATTGGGAAATAATTAAGGAACAGGTTATTCGTTTTATTTTAAACATTTTTGTATGGATGAAGGACTTATGGGAAAGAAAGTAGAAGAAAACAAATTGCAAAAGAAAAATGCCCTGTTCCAGTCTTCCTTTGACCTCTTTGTCAATCACGGTTTCAGCAAGACCACCATCGCTGACATCGTCAAGAAAGCCGGGCTGGCCAAGGGGACATTCTATCTTTATTTCAAGGACAAGTATGATCTGAGGGATAAGCTGATCACCCATATCACCGGCCAGCTTTTTGAAGATGCCCACCGGGAATTGAGCAAGCCGGGTCACCATTCTGATTTTGAGACTGCGGTACTGGAAGTGTGCGACTACTTTATCCTGAGATTTGAGAAGGATCCCAGGCTTCTGGGCTTCATCGCCAAGAACTTAAGCTGGGGGATCTTCCGGAGTGCCCTGGACAAGGATGTCTCCGACAAGGATATCCCTTTCTACCGCTATTACATGGATCAGATGGAACGGTTTTCCGTCCGCTGTGACCAGCCGGAGCTCATGCTCTTTACCATCATCGAGCTGATCAGTTCCGCCTGTTACAGCTGCATCCTCTATCATCAGCCGGTATCCATCCAGGAGTATAAACCTTATCTCCACCGGTCGATCTCCGCCATCCTCAAGGCATACACTGAGCAGGATCCGGCCGGAGAGTCCGGAAAAGCGGAATGATTCACCGGAATATATCTTTCATTCTTGCACATAATTCTTGCACATAAAGAAAGCCGCCGTATTTTTACGGCGGCCTTTCCTGCTTATTGAACAAGAACCGGTCACGGTCATTCCGTGATGGCTTTGTTGATATAATTGATCAGGTTTGCGTTTTCATTTCTTACGGCAGCACCGTAATGCTGACCTGCAAACCGGGCATCCAGGATCTTCGTGGAGTTGTCCACATAACCGTTCAGGATGCTTACATCGACGGACATAACATCGATATTCCCGTTTTTCAGGGCTGTGAACAACTGGTCATATGACTCGTACTCACAGAAGATGGGAGATACCTGGATGGTGTTCATGGTGTTGATATAGTTGAGGAAGTCCTCCCTGGTGGTCGCGTTTCTCGGCACGCCGACATATTTTCCGTCAAGATCGGCGATGGATTTGATATCCCCGCTTCCCAGGCTGTCAAGATCCTTGTCCCCGCCGGTATAGCGGACCATCAGTCCCACATAGTCCGTGTAGTAACTGTCGGAAAGGGTGAACCTCTCCCCACGTTCCTTTGTGATGGTGTAGGTAGCGATCATACAGTCTATATCGCCGTTTTCCAGGGTCTCTTCACGGTCGGCTACGGTGACGCCCTTGATCTCCACGAGGCCTTTCTCCTTGGCCTCTTCTGAGCTTACCCCGAAGATCAGACCTGCCGTCTTATAGGCAAGTTCCACTTCCAGACCGGACCAGCTGTCCGTCTCCTGATCATATAATCCAAGGCCGGGGACATCCATCTTACAGCCGACGATCAGTTTTCCCCTCTCCTTGATGCTTTTGATGAAATCATCTTCCTCCAGAGTGATCTCCTCCGGAGCATCCTGCTCCGTTGTCTCCGGTCCCCCCGAAGGCTTCTGTCCGGCTCCCCCGGAGTTACATCCGCCCAGCAGGACCGACATGCCCATGATGACCATCAGAAGAACTGCGACTTTTCTTTTGAACATATTCATCATCCTCTCTTGTGGCCGGTGAACAGCTCTTTTTCTACGCTGCGTTGTCCGTACTGTAGAATACCTCTTTATCCAGCTCCTTGTTCTGGGAGGCAACAATGGTCGTACAGACAGCATCACCGGTGATGTTGACTGCGGTTCT
This sequence comes from uncultured Eubacterium sp., assembly GCA_904502145.1. GTDB lineage: Bacteria > Bacillota > Clostridia > Lachnospirales > Lachnospiraceae > Anaerobutyricum. Next base: position 3,567 of record CAJGDH010000080.1, on the reverse strand, counting down.
CAACATATCAAGGATACGGTCGATACCCATGATCAGACCGATGGCTTCCACAGGAATACCTACGGAGGTGAATACCATGGACAGGGTTACCAGACCTACCGAAGGGATACCGGCGGTACCGATGGAGGCCAGAGTGGCTGTCGCGATAACGGTCAGGTAGCCTTTGAGCCCCAGCTGCATACCGTATGCCTGGGCCGCGAATACAACTGCGACACCCTGCATGATGGAGGTACCGTCCATGTTGATGGTAGCACCCAGCGGGATGGTGAAGGAAGCGATCTTCCTGGATACACCGATCTTCTCATCCAGCGTATCGATATTCATCGGGATCGTCGCGTTGGATGTGGAGGTGGAAAAGGCGAAAGCCATTACCGGGAAGAACTTCTTCAGGAAGGTGAAGGGATTGAGTCTCGTGAATATAAACAGCAGAATCATATATACAATGAAACACTGTATGCCGAGACCGACCACGACACTTCCCATATATTTGAGCAGAGGAACAAATGCGTTGAATCCGAGATTGGCAAATGTTCTGGCGATCATACAGAATACACCGATGGGGGCAAGACCCATGACAAGGAGAGTCATCTCCATCATAAGGTCATTCAGCTGATTGACAAAGTTGGCGATCAGGTTGGCCCTCTCTCCCATCTTGGCCAGAAGTACACCCACGATCAGCGCAAACAGGATGATCTGGAGCATAGTGCCCTGGGCAAGGGAATTGATGGGGTTCTCCGGAATGATATTGAGGATCGTATCCGTAACGGATGTCGCCTCAGCTGTCGTAACTTCCGTGGTCTGGATCGAAGTCATATCCAGCCCGATACCCGGTCTTACAAATGTTGCCACAGTGATGGCAACGGTTACTGCCAGAGCGGTGGTACAGAGATAGAAGATGATGGTCTTGCCGCCGACCTTACCAAGGGCCTTGGTATCACCGATGGCGGAAGCTCCGCACACCAGGGAACAGAATACCAGCGGTACAACCAGCATTTTCATCAGACGGATGAAGCCGTTACCGATTACATAGAAGATACCTTCCACAAACACGGTATCCCTCACATAGCAATGCGGTATGGCGATATTGAAGATGACACCGACGATCAGACCGGCGATCAGGCCGATGAATATCTTCGTCGTCAGGCCCATTTTCTTTTTTTCTTTGCCTTCCATACTTATACCTCCTGCTTCAGACTGTTAATGTAGGTTTCCAGGTCCACATGCCATTCGGGCATCTGGTAAACATCCGTGATCTTCATCATCAGGTTCTCCAGAAGAGTGGATACTACATTGGTGTTGGCTCCGGATACCGGGACGGCCAGTTTGGTGTCATAGCCTGCCAGAGACAGGATCGTGGTGGCCAGCTGGTAGCGGGAACAGGATCCCTCGCTGGCGACATGATACAGTCCGTATTCTTCCTTCGGGATCATCTTTATGATAAAGTCTACGATCCTCTTCATGTAGGTGGGGGAGCTGATGCGGTCAACCGCTGCATCGAAGCTCTCTCCCTTCTTTGCATGGTCAAGGACGATAGATACATAGTCCTCCCAGTCTTCACCGTATACCCAGGAGCTGCGGATGATCAGATGTTTGGGATTCAGCTCACGGACAAAATTCTCGCCCGCCAGCTTGGACTGACCGTAGACAGTGTCCGGTGTGGGGGTATCAAATTCGTTTTTCGGATAATTGTGTACACCGGAAAATACTTCATCGGTGGACAGCTGGATGATCTTGATATTGTTCCTCTCGGAAACAACCGCCAGGTTGCGGGCTCCGATGGCATTCACCCCGAAAGCCTCCACCTTGTGCTCTTCACAGTAGGCTGTGCTGGATATGCTGGCACAGTTCACAATGGCGTTCGGACGGTAGACCATGATTGCCTGCTCGATCTCATCAAGCTTGGTGATATCGACCTCTCTTCCGGTGGCGATCACTTTAAAATCAGTGTTTTTCTTCAAAGAAGTTTTTAAGGCACGTCCGACCCTTCCGGATGCTCCGACGACCCAGATTGTTGTTTTCAAAATGTATTCCCTCCTTCTTCTCTCTTCAGGATAACCCGGTTTCTCAAATCATTCATCTGGAAAATGAATAACATACCGCACAGATCATACGCCTATGCCGATTTTGTGGCAATATTATACCATGAACAGCATGTTTATTCAACATATTTCCTAATAACCAGGATATTGTCCTATGTTTTATTATTCATATTGACCTTAATCTTATTGACCGGAGGGGTAAGAATAGAACAATTGCATAATTATTCTTTCATTTCCTGCACTCCCTCTCCCCGGAAAATAAAAAACCGTGTCACGAAAAGAGGCTTAAGCTTCCTTTTCCTGACACGGCGGTAATTCCTGTGACGCTCAGTCTGATACGGATCAGTTTAATTTAAGATCTCCTTCCTGGATCCATCCCATCTTCCTCTCGATCTCGCAGAAGATCACACTCAGGATTGCCGGAAGGATGAAAGAGATCAGGATCAGGCCCAGCCAGTCGAATCCGGTGATGGCCGCTCTGGTGCCTGCTTCGATCTCATTGAGCCACCCTGTGTAGACGCCGATCTGCCCCACCAGTCCGCAAGTACCCATACCGGAGGATACCGGGGTCCCGTTCATGGTCATCCTGAAGATACAGGTGGCGACCGGTCCGGTGATGGCTGAGGCGAGGGTCGGCGGGATCCAGGTCCTGGGATTTTTGACGATGTTGGGCATCTGCAGCATGGAGGTTCCTATTCCCTGAGATACAAGGCCGCCCACTCCGTTCTCACGGAAGGACATCACGGCGAAGCCCACCATCTGGGCACAGCATCCTGCAACCGCTGCCCCGCCGGCAAGTCCCGTAAGGCCCAGGGAAGCGCAGATCGCAGCAGAAGAGATCGGCAAGGTAAGGGCCATCCCCACCACCACGGCTACGATGATCCCCATGAGGAAGGGTTGTAATTCCGTAGCCCACATAATGACCTTGCCCACATAGGCAGCGGCCGTTCCGATGGGTCTGGCTATGAGGTAGGCAAGACCCACCCCCACCAGGATGGTGACGATAGGGGTAACCAGGATATCGATCTTGGTCTCTTTGGAGACTGCCTTTCCGAACTCGGCAGCCACGATGGCAACGATGAGGACAGCAAGTGGTCCGCCTGCTCCTCCCAGCTGATTGGTGGCAAATCCCACCGGGATCAGGGAGAAGAGAACCAGCGGTGAAGCGTGGAGGGCGTAGCCGATGGCAGCTGCCATGGCCGGGCCTACCATGGCGGAGGCAAATCCTCCCACGGTGTAGCTTACCGACTCATTCTGATAAACAGGGTTCGTGAATATGCCGATGTGGAACTGGGATCCCAGCGTGTTCAGGATCGTTCCGATCAGCAGTGTACAGAACAGTCCCTGAGCCATGGCGCCGAGGGCATCGATCCCATAGCGTCTTGCAGAGATCTCGATATCTTTTTTCTTCAGAAATGCTTTTACTTTATTCATTTTCCTCTCCCGGTATATAACCTTACAGTAACTTTACAGTTTTTCTGTGTTCATGATCTCCAGACCCGCTGTGGCGCCATATTTTTCTTTCAGT
>CAJGDH010000079.1 GCA_904502145.1 uncultured Eubacterium sp. | reverse complement strand
CATTTGCATCGTAAAGGACACCCGTTCAGAAAAACGATAGTCCTGACACCCGGTCCGTCATTTACAGAGAATCTCTGTAAATTGAAGACCAGGCCTTCTTTCTGAAGATCAGGCTCCCGTTCCTCATAGGTGAAATTAGCAGAGGAAATCTCTAATTTGGGTAAAATCTGGTCCAGATCTTTTTTGAACTGGGCACAGTCCCTGTATGTAAAACACATAGTACTTCCTCCTTTGATTCACTGCTAAACCGGATAATCCATACAGAAATCTATATTTCGATCTGCCCGGCTTATCTGCCGGGCAGGCCTGTGACTTAATAGTCAGTAACGATTTCTATCTGAATTAGAAGGACTGCTCTGTACGAGCGATGATGTCATCCTGTACTTCCTTAGCAAGTACGTTCCAGTGAGCGGAGTAACCAGCTACACGTACTACCAGGTCTTTGTAGTTCTCCGGATGAGCCTGAGCATCAAGGAGTGTCTCTTTATCGATTACGTTGAACTGTACATGCATACCCTTCTTATCGAAGTAGTTACGTACTACAGCTGCGAAGTTCATAAGTCCCTGATCACCTGCTACTGCGGATGGTAAGAACTTCTGGTTGTAAAGTGTACCATTGGATACATTCAGCTGATCCAGTTTAGCTACGGAGTTACCTGCAGCTGTCGGGCCCTTAACGTCATGACCCTGACGTGGGGAAACACCATCAGCCAGAGGAGCGTTGCTGTAACGTCCATCCGGAAGAGCCTGTACATCTTTACCAAACAATACGTTAGCGGATACCGGATAGCATCCAGCCTGATACTGGCCACCACGCGGGTTGGTGTATTTCTCTACTTCGTAGGAGTAGATCTGGGTTGCTTTACGTGCACACATATCTACTTCATCGATATCATTACCGAAGCATGGTGTTGCATCAAGGATTCTTCTGATTCTGTCATACTCAGCTCTCTTAGCATCGGAGATTGCATGGGAAGCTGTTCTGACTTTGCCGAAGGAAGAACCTAAGCTGCTTGTAGCACCTTTTTCTGCAAGGATCTTCTGAACAACTGCGTTGATGATTGCTTCCATCTCGTCTGTGCTGGATTCCATGGATGCTGCAGCTGCTTCAGGCGGAGCGGACATAACAACGAACGGTCCATCGTAGCAGCCTGCGCCGAGCTCTGCACCAAAGTTGTTTTCCATAGCTTCGAAGATCTGCTCCATTGTAAGGTCTTTATCTTCAAATACATGTTTCTGGATACAGTAGAGAGCATCACCTGTATCAACGTTACCAAATGCCTGCGGGCCTGTGAAGTTGTAGATAGCTCCACCTTCCATAACGGTCTTACCACGTTTGATACAATCGTCAACCAGTGCGGACATGAACGGCAGCGGAGCGCGCATTCTGTGAGCGATATCAACAGCATTGTCGGACTCAACCAGCTTCTCTACGAAGTAAGCGATCTCTGTCTGGAATGCTTCATAAACATCGTCCATGGATTTCCACTCTGTCATGCACTTGCAGACCGGACCTAACTGTTTGCCGTCACGGTTCTTTCCACCATGGATAGCAATATCAAATACTTTGGCAACATTGAAGAATGCAGCGTCATGCCATCCTTCTGTCTTATGCGGGCACTGCGGCTCAACACAACCGATGATACAGTAGTTACGAGCGTCAGCTAAGGTTAATCCACGGTTCTCAAGAGCGGGGATAATAGCCTCGTCATTGTAGAATGCGGGAACACCAAGACCGATTCTGGAAAGCTCACATGCACGAAGCAGGAACTCGTCAGGTGTCTGGTTGTGAATACGTACGGAGAAGGAAGGAGCCGGTAATTTAACATGGGCTGCTGCATCCATACACATGTAGGAAATCGGGTTTGTAGCGTCGAGACCGTCTTCTGTCTGTCCGCCGACACCGAAGTTCTGGAATACTGCATAGCCGGCAAATGCCTGGTCTGATACGTCATCACGTGTCTTGTTAACATGGTTCAGTAATACGAAGATACAGTCGATCAGTTCCTGAGCGAAATCTTTGTCGATCTCTTTGTCTGCCTCAAGGAATGGCCACATATACTGGTCGAAACGTCCGGGAGAAATGGAATGGCCGTTAGCTTCGATCTGTACTAATGCCTGTACGAACCAGAAGGACTGGCATGCCTCCCAGAAGTTTGTAGCCGGATTCTCGGGAACGCGGTCACAGTTCTTGGAGATCTGTAACAGCTCTGCTTTCCTCTTGGGATCTGTGCAGCTAGCTGCCATCTCAGCTGCTTTCTTGCTGTATCTCTTAGCGAAATTAATGGCTGCATTGTAGGAAATGATTACTGCATTGTAGAATTCTCTCTTCTGAAGGAATTCAGGATCATTTCTGTCCAGTTTGCCCATAGCGTCAACAACTTCAGCGATAACGCCCTTGAAACCTTTGTTGAGAACTTTGCCATAGTCTACGCAAACATGGCCGATACCACCGAAGTAATAGTTACCTACGGTGAACACGCCGCCTGCCTGGCAGTCAAGAGCTTCCTGGCTCATGAAAGATGTTGCCAGCTCACTGGTGGTTTTGCCTTTCCAGTATTTGAATACTTCGTGAAGGATATCTGCTGTTTCCTCTGTGATCACGAAGGGGTCACACATACGTGTAGCCATGGTCTTGAACTCTTTTTCCACCCAGTCATAGGAGAACTCGGGGCAAAGGTTTGTTGAACGAGGCTTAACGGAAAGAGCGCCAACGATAAGTTCGTTGTCACGGATCACTACGGGAAGATTGTTGAAGATCTTCTCATTGGCTTTTGCTCTTCTCATTACAGCGGACATACCCTCTGTCTCTTTGTAGGACTCTGTGATGAGGACAGCTCTGTACGGTTCAACTTCCGGTACAGCATTAACAACTTCTGCCTTTAAAGCTTTGATACGTGCGGTCGGCTCGGTAAATCCTTTTGCTATCATTTACATTTTCCTCCTTTTTTTTGAGCCACGTTTCGGATGTAAACGTGAATAATGATGTGAGATTTGATAGCGTCCTGCGTCCGGTCCTGGGATTAAAAATCAACCACGAAAAAACCCCCGGGCCTGTTTCTTTAAAAACCTGTAAACATAAAGAAAGACACAAAACCCTACCTTCCTGTAAATCAGCCATCACCAGATTTGCATCCTACAAGAATTATACTGGATATCAAAATATTACCGTTAGGAATATCTGATTACCCAATCTGCAATAATCAGTTAGTTATTAATTCACAAAAAACCAATCAAATTTTGGTGATTAATTTACGTTTAGGGTATTTTCTTGCAGAAACAAGAAATTATCCTGCCCTAAAAGAAACTTTTTGGTTGACAAGGATTTTTCATGACAAAGAAGTTTATTGTTTGCCTCCTGATCGGGGGAAGGGGAAAAAGTGCCCCGGAAAATTGGAAAATCCCATACGAAAAATTTCCAATTATCATTCAGACATTTTCCCATTGAGGGGACGAAGATTATTATATAATGGAGAAAAATAAGCGTATCTATTATGCGCAGGAAAGAGAGGAAGGGTTGCATCCATGATGGAGATCAGTAATCTGGAAGAATGGACTCATGACTACTTCTCAAAAACGGAGAATCAGATCAAGTCCGAGAAAGCCTGTGAACGATATGACCGCCTTATGGTCAAAAATATCCGCAGGCAGCTGGCCATGGGGATCGAACAGATCCAGGTCCTCGGAGATGAGATCGATGATCCGGGCAGAGTCCTGGAGAAGGCAAAATATGAAGTCCTGCCATCAGTGAGACTGGAGGGACAGAAGGGAAAGCTGAGGATCAATCTGCTGGACCGGAAAGCCGAATTCATCCCCGATGAGGGATAGTCACGGAACTGCCCTTGCTTTTCCACTCTTATCTTTCAATCATATCTATGAGGAGGTAACTATATGGGATCTATTTTAGAGAGCTTACACAAATTCCACATTCAGACAGCTGTCGATGATCTGACAGAAAAGGGCGGGAACAAAAACGTGGAAGACCATCCCCTGGACGGTGTATACCGCTGCAGGATCTGCGGATGGATCTACGACGAGAAAGAGCAGGGCAAACCATTTACCACTCTCTCCCATTGCCCCATCTGTAATGTAGGACAGCAGAATTTCGAAAGGATCAACTGACGATCATTTACTTCTCACGGCCGATGCTCACATTTTGCCTTTTGTTCAGCATCGGCCTTTTTTTGCATGAGACGCATGATCTTTTCTGCAGAGCCAGACAAAGAACGGAGGAGGAAGCAGAATGACCATAAAAGAAGTTGTACTGTTATATGACATCATGTCCGAGGGAAATGTAAAAAGGATCGAAAATACCTGCCACGACCTTCATGTCGAGCTGAAAAAGGTCCGCCCGGATGAGTACCGGGTACCCGTTGGATTCCTTGCCTACGGGACGGATGACCAGAAGAAGGAATATATGAACGGGGATGATCCGCTGCCCGCCTTAGACAAACCCATGATGGTACTGGCCGGTTTTTCCGACGAGAGACTCTATATGTTCATGGAGGAGCTGCAGAGACACAATGCCCCCTATGTTGCCTTAAAGGCAGTGCTCACCGAATATAATGCCGTCTGGGATTCCCTGGAACTCTTCGAGGAATTAAAAAAGGAAAATGAATTCATGCAGAATCCATTTTCCTGATCTTTGTCATATTCTTAATTTACGGGGCTATAATATTACGGGGCTATCCGTTTTTCCGGGCATGATCCCGCCTAGAATTTCAACAGGTTCCCGTCGATATTCACTCCGGCTGCCACCCAGACCTGGGAATTGCGGTTGTAGGTAAACACTCTGTCTTCAGGGATACCGCAGTGTTCGGACACGATCTCGCTCAGCCGCACCAGGATCTTTTCCACTGCCTCAGGGCCTGCAACATCGTATGCCTTCTGCAGGATATTCAGTTCCACGGAAGCGCAGGGCTCCGAGGGATTGGCTCCGAACAGCACAAAGGACTCATCCTGGAAGTCCGCCATCAGAAATTCCCCTTTTTCAAAGGGAATGATCTCGACCGCCTTCTGCATCTCCACATACATACGGTACTTTCTCTCCCTGTTCAGATACATATTGGTGGTGGTTGTAATTCTCGGCATATCAGTTCTCTCCTTTCCCTAGGATTCCAGTAAACGGATAAATTCTCTTAATATCGCTGTATTTCCCGGCCAGGCAGGCGACGTCACAAGATTTCCGTCCACCACGGCCTGATCCGGAGCCACTTCCACATAGTTGCCGCCGGCAAGCTTCACATCGGGACCCACAGCGGGGTATGCCGTCAGCGTCCTTCCGCAAAGGACCTCCGCCGCCGCAAGAACCTGGGCGCCGTGACAGATGGCGGCCACAGGTTTTCCGGAACGCATAAAGCACTTGACCAGGGTGATCACCCTGTTATTGAGACGTATGTAGTCCGGAGCCCGCCCCCCGGTGAGAAAGAGTCCGTCATATTCATCAAATTCCACTTCATCAAAAGTCTTATTCAGCTGAAAGAGATGCCCGGGCTTCTCTGTGTATGTCTGATCTCCTTCAAAATCATGGATGGCAGTCTTCACATAATCTCCGGCTTTCTTATCCGGACATACCGCATCCACCTGGTACCCCACTACAGACAGGGCCTGAAAGGGGACCATCGTTTCGTAATCCTCGGTAAAATCTCCCGTGATCATCAGGATCTTTTTCATGGTCTTCTCCTTCGAATCTGCAAAGTACATTATTACCTGTCTAAATGATATCATTAAACGACTCGCGGAAATTAGGATTATGAGGAGCAAATTTTTGGAAAAAACAGTTGTCAGGATGAATAATATTACCAGTTTGGAAAAACAATATTCCCAGTTCGTAAAAAGCTGTTGTGCTATAATAATACCAATCAGTGCTGCGAAGCTTACCGACGGCCTGCCGGCCGTCAGACCCCTTTATTTGACGAGGTGAAGCCAATGGGAACTATCTTAGAGAATCTGCACAGATTCCACATCAAAAATGCAGTGGATGACCTCCATGAAATGGGAGGCAATCCCCACGTCAATGACAATCATCAGCTCCAGTCGGTCTACCGCTGCCGCCTCTGCGGTTACGTGTATGATGAGTCCAGAGAAGGGAAACCTTTCAGTTCCATCGACCATTGCCCGAAATGCGGTGCAGTCCAGCTGACTTTTGAACAACTTCAGTAAACAAACTACTTCAGTTAACAGAAAAAAACCATGAGAAGAAACTCTCATGGTTTTTTCTATGTCGGTCTATATGCTTCCTTTTCTTCTCAGGGACCATTGATTCATGAATACCAGAAGGATGATGATCAGTCCCAGGACAAAATTCTGCCAGGCAGAAGCGATGCCCGCCATATTCATGATATTGAGGATGATGGTCAGGATGACAGAGCCAAGGACGGTTCCGGTAACTCCGCCTTCCCCGCCCAGAAGCGAGGTCCCTCCTACCACCACGGCGGCTACGATCTGCAGTCCATAGGCATCACACATACCTGCGTCGGCGGCATTGAGCCTGGCGGTCATGATCACCCCTCCCACAGACGCGCAAAGGCCGCTTAAGATGAAGGATTTCAGGATGATCCCCCTGTAGTTTCCCCCGCTGAAGATCATGGCCGTCTTGTTCTGACCGGTCATATAGACATTTCTCCCGAAAGTGGTATGGTTCCACAGCAGGAAAAAGACCAGGAACAGGAAGATGCTGATCAGGATGGGGACCGGTACATTTCCCAGATAACCGATGCCCAGGAAAGTAAACGCGGGAGGAAGATCGTAGATGATCCCTCCGTTCATGACGATGAGGGCGATCCCTGAAGTCACCATATTGATGCCGTAGGTGGAGACAAAGGAGGGAAGATCCAGCACTCCCACCAGCAGACCGTTGCACAGGCCGGCAGCCAGCCCGATGAGGAGACTGACGGCGATGGACATCAGGATGGGATGTCCCGAGACCATCAGTTTCGCGCAGACACAGCCGGTCAGGGCAGCGACGGATCCCACGGACAGGTCGATGTTGCCCGTGATCACCACACCGGTCAGGCCCAGACTTAAAAGGAAAAGTACACTGGCCTGACGCAGGACATTGATCATATTATTCAGGGAGAGGAAAGAGGGCTGGATGGCGGTGGCGACCATGCCAAGCAGCAGGATGCCTCCCAGTACGTATCTGTATTTTTTCATGACAGCACTCCCCCCCTGCTCTCTTCCGTTTTCTTCAGGGCCGCATCGATCATGATGGCCAGCAGAACGACGATCCCAATGGTGGCATTCTGATAGACGGAGCTCATCCCGATCTGGGTCAGACCGCTCTTCAGGACCTGGATCAGAAGGACGCCGAAAAATATCCCTTATATTCTGCCCTTACCTTCCCTCATGGAAACTCCCCCCAGCAGTACGGCGGCTATGGAATTGAATTCCATGCCGGACCCGGCCACCGGATTGCCCGATTCGATACGGCAGCACAGGATCAGCGCGCTCACTGCAGCCATGATCCCGGCAAAAAGGAAGATTCTGATCCGGTTCGCATCGATTGCGGCTCCGGAATATACCACGCCCTGAGGATTTCCTCCGATCCCTCTTACCCTCATGCCGAAAGTGGTCTTATTGACCAGAAAGATGGTAAAAAGGAAACATGCCACGGAAATCCATGTGATATAGGTAAATCCAAGCAGGCTGTTTTTCGCCATCAGGCGGAATACAGGGCTGCTGAAATATAATGTCTGGCTTCCGCAGACCAGGAGGGCCAGGGATCTGAAGATATTCTGTGTTCCCAGAGTAACGATAAACACCGGGATCCTGCCCTTGGCCACGATCAGCCCGTTCAGCAGCCCGCAGACAGCTCCGCAGGCAAGGGTGAGCAGAACGGAGGGCAGCATGGGGACATTCAGGTTTAACAGGAAGATCCACAGGACACCGAGAAAACTTACCAGGGTCCCCAAAGATAAGTCTGTCCCCTGGATCAGTACGATGAGGGACTGACCGCAGGCGAGGACCAACAGGGCTGCAGACTGGGTAAGGACATTGGCAAGGTTGGAAAAACTAAGATAGTGGCTGGCCCTGAAACTGAAAAAAACGATGAGGATCAGGGTCATATAGAAGGCCGGGGGCAGGGAGGACAGGATCCTTCTTCCTCTGTGGCCGTTTCCCTCACTGCCTCGGACTGTCGCTTTATTCCGGTTGTTTTTCTCCCGGTCCCTCTCCCCGTCAGCCAGGATCATCCTTCCGATGGTTTCCTGGGAGAAGGCCTCTCT
>CAJGDH010000078.1 GCA_904502145.1 uncultured Eubacterium sp. | reverse complement strand
CCATCCAGTCCATGGTGGCTGTACCTTCATGCGTATCACCAATCTTCTAATTAACACCAGTATAATACAGGATACGCTCGGTCAATGTGGTCTTGCCGGCATCGATATGAGCCATGATCCCGATATTTCTGGTTCTCTCCAATGGATACTCTCTTCCAGCCAAAGTTTATTCCTCCTAATTAAATATGCTTCATCTTCCGTATCGGAGACGATACTAGAATCTGTAATGAGCGAAAGCCTTGTTGGCTTCAGCCATCTTGTGCATATCTTCTTTCTTCTTAACAGATGCTCCAGTATTATTTGCAGCATCCATCAGCTCTCTTGCGAGACGCTCTTCCATGGTTCTCTCGCCTCTCTTACGAGAATAGCTTGTGATCCAGCGAAGGGCAAGGGCCTGACGACGGTCAGGTCTTACATCGATCGGTACCTGATATGTAGCACCACCGATACGTCTGGATTTAACTTCCAGTGCGGGCATGATGTTGTTCATAGCCTCGGTAAATACTTCAACAGCGTCTTTACCAGTCTCTTTTTCGATACGCTCGAATGCACCGTAAACGATCTTCTGAGCTACGCCTTTCTTACCGTCTAACATAATGTTATTGATAAGCTTTGTGACTACCTTATTATTATAGATAGGATCTGGTAAAACATCTCTTTTTGCAATATGTCCTTTACGTGGCACGGTTCTTCCCTCCTTAATAATAGAACTCTGAATGATCAGACATTAAATCATCGGTACTCACGGTCAACATTGTCTTCCATGTTCATGCTCGGACCTTTCAATATATCAACCTGCAACCAACAGTAGAAATATTGCTATTCCGGCACAAATGCTATAATGTCTTATTTTTTAGGTCTCTTCGCACCGTATTTGGAGCGGGCCTGTCTTCTGTTTGCTACGCCTGCTGTATCAAGAGTACCTCTTACGATGTGGTATCTTGTACCGGGTAAGTCTTTTACCCTGCCGCCACGGATGAGAACAACACTATGTTCCTGAAGGTTGTGGCCTTCACCGGGAATGTAGCTTGTTACTTCGATACCGTTGGAAAGACGAACTCTGGCGATCTTACGAAGAGCGGAGTTAGGCTTTTTCGGTGTGGCTGTTTTCACAGCAGTACATACCCCACGTTTCTGTGGAGAGCTGGCATCTGTGGACTTCTTTCTCAGGGAATTGAAACCTTTCTGAAGCGCAGGTGCTGTGGATTTCTTTGCTAAAGACTGTCTACCTTTTCTTACTAACTGGTTAAAAGTTGGCATTCTTTTTTTCACCTCCATGCATAATTTCTAATGTGGTTGCAATTAGTTATTTGTTTCCATGTGGCATAGTTATCCCTGAATCAATGCGCACACTGTAAAATTATATATTCAGTTTTTTCTTTTGTCAACATGATTTTTCCTTTTGCCCCCGGGAGGCGGAAAATAAGCCCGAAAAGGGGATGAAAAGACATTTTCTGTGGAAAAGTTATCTACATATTCCACTGGAAAATGTGGATAAAGTGGATTGTTTTCCGGCGACAACCCGGGAACCGCTGAACATCCCTGTTCTGGGATTTGGCTCCTTTTTTCCCTGCTGTGGATAAATCCGGAAGTAGTCCACCCTTGTCCACAAGCCTTTCTGTCTCAATCCTCCACCACAATATCTAGTACATCTTGTTAAATTTAACGGGTATTTTTACAAGTTTTAGTATTGACAAGGCAAAAGGTTCTATATAATATATATGGTAGCGAAAAGAGTAAAGGAGGCACAATAGAAAAGATGCATTTTCAAAATAAACAGATTCAGAAGAGAAACGGTTCTGTTGTTCCCTTCCATTCCGAGAAGATCTATTCCGCGATCCAGCGAGCCTGTATCGCAGCGGAAGATACGATGACGGAAGCCGATATATCCTATGTGACACAGAAAGTATGTGAGACTGCCCTCAGTTATTCCATTCCTACGGTGGAGCAGATCCAGGATCTGGTAGAGCAGACCCTGATCCGTTACGGTTTCGCCCCAACAGCGAAAGCCTACATCCTCTATCGTGCGGAGCATGCCAAGATTCGTAATTCCGAATCTTCCCTGATGGAGATCTATCAGAAGCTCACCTATTCCGATGCCGCTACAGAGAATATCAAGCGGGAGAACGCGAACATCGACGGCGACACCGCCATGGGCACCATGCTCAAGTACGGTTCCGAGGGTTCCAAGTATTTTATCCTCAACTATGTCCTGCCGAAAGATATCGCAGCCGCACATGTACACGGTGATATTCATATCCATGATATGGATTTCTATATGCTCACGGAAACCTGCTGTCAGATCGATCTGATCTCCCTGTTTAATCACGGTTTCTCCACAGGACACGGCCATGTGCATGAGCCCCAGTCCATCACCACCTACTCCGCTCTCGCCTGTATCGCCATCCAGGCCAACCAGAACGAGATGCACGGTGGACAGAGTATACCGAACTTTGATTATGCCATGGCACAGGGTGTGAGCAAAACCTTCCAGAAGGAGTACTTCCACGCACTGTCCTCCTTCATGATGATCCGCTACGGATTTGACGAGGAAACCTGTGAATCCTTCAGCAAAATGATCTCCGGCCATCTCTCCTCCTGCCTTACCATGAGTGATTCCGATCGGATTCTTTCTATATTAAAAGGACTTAAACCGGAGGAGATCAGCGAAGCCCTTCTCCTGACAGCTCAGGGTGAAGATACCGACTTCAGCTGTGACTGGGACGAGATCCATGAGTTCTCCTGGAAGCAGGCCATCCTCTATACCAGAAGACAGACCAAGCAGGCCATGCAGGCGCTGATCCACAATCTGAATACCATGCATTCCAGAGCGGGCGCCCAGGTACCCTTCTCCTCCATCAATTACGGAACGGATACCAGTCCCGAGGGACACATGGTCATCGAATGTCTGCTGGAGTCCACCATGGACGGTCTGGGCAACGGAGAGACACCGATCTTCCCTGTACAGATCTTCAAGGTTAAGGAAGGCGTCAACTATAATCCGGGCGAACCCAACTATGACCTGTTCCAGCTGGCCATCAAGACATCCGCCAAGAGGCTGTTCCCGAACTTCAGCTTCCTGGATGCCCCGTTTAACATTTCCTATTATAAAGAAGGAGATCCCAACACGGAAGTGGCCTACATGGGCTGCCGTACCAGGGTTCTGGGAAATGTATACGACCCCACCCGTGAGATAACCTTCGGCAGAGGCAACTTAAGCTTTACCTCCATCAACCTTCCCAGGATCGGTCTGGAATCCCACGGTGATATCAGCATGTTCTACCAGCTGCTGGATGAGAAGATCAACCTTGTGGTCCGCCAGCTGCTGCACCGCTTTAAGATCCAGTCCCTCAAGAAGGTCCGCAACTATCCCTTCCTCATGGCACAGGGCATCTGGATCGATTCCAAGAAACTGTCCATGGATGATACCATCGGGGAAGTGCTGAAGCATGGTACACTCAGTGTCGGTTTTATCGGTCTTGCCGAGACACTGGTAGCCCTGACCGGAAAACATCACGGCGAGAGTGCCGAATCCCAGAAACTGGGTCTGGAGATCATCGGCCATATGCGCCAGAGGATGAATGAGATCTCCAGGGAATACGGCCTTAACTTCACTCTGCTGGCAACACCGGCGGAAGGTCTCAGCGGAAGATTTGTCAGGATCGACCGCAAGAAGTACGGCTCCCTTGCCGGGATCACGGACCGTCCTTACTATACCAACTCTTTCCACATTCCGGTATACTTCCCGATCCGTTCCTTCGAGAAGATCCAGCTGGAAGCACCTTATCATGCGCTGACCAATGCCGGCCATATCTCCTATGTGGAGCTGGACGGAGACACATGCAAGAACCTTCCTGCATTTGAGTCCATCGTCCGCTACATGAAGGAGCAGGGTGTGGGCTACGGCTCCATCAACCATCCGGTTGACCGTGATCCGCTTTGTGGTTATAACGGAGTGATCAATGATGTCTGTCCGCGGTGCGGAAGACGTGAAGGTGAGGGAATCTCACTGGACAAATGGAGAGAATTACAGAAGAAATACCCCGATGTTCCCGTATTCTTATGGGAAGAAGAGGACGCATAGAAATACAGGCATCACACATGCCCGATAAACTTACGGAAAGGAGAACTGTTATGGATAAAAATAAGAAAAACACAACGGTAGTCGGAGAAGGTGTAGGGTTTGAGCGTATCCGCCGGATCACAGGATATCTGGTAGGTACAGTTGACCGTTTCAACAATGCGAAGCGTGAAGAGGAGAAAGACAGAGTAAAACATGGATTATAATCTGAGGATTAATTCCATCGTTTCAGAATCCATTGTGGACGGCCCGGGAATCAGAATGGCGGTGTTCGTGCAGGGATGCCCGCACCACTGTCCCGGATGCCACAATCCACAGACTCACGATTTCAGCGGAGGACACCTGATCAGCGTGTCCTCCGTTTTTGAACAATACAAAGAAAATCCTCTGCTTCGCGGCATCACCTTCTCAGGCGGGGAACCCTTCTGCCAGGCCGGAGCTCTCGCCGAGCTCGGCCGAATGATCAGACAGTCCGGCGGGACTGTGATCACCTACACCGGCTACATATATGAAGATCTTCTGGAAATGGCCAAAGAAGATCCGGCTGTCTCCGATCTCCTGTCAGTGACTGACTGGCTTATCGACGGACCTTATGTCGAGGAGCTGCGTTCACTGGATCTTGAGTACCGGGGAAGCACCAACCAGCGTATCCTCCGCTTCCGGGAGAATGCCTGAGACGTCCGGATACCGGAACATGGGATCAGAAACCCGGGATCCGATATCCGACATTCGAAATAAAAAATCAGAAATCAGAAAGGAATCGTTATGAAGAACAACTCCTCCGACACAAAAGAGATCTCGATCAGGTATCTTACCGACGAGATAGAAGAACTCACCTATATTGACGGGAAATCTGACTGGATCGATCTGCGTGCCGCCAGGGAAATGACCCTGAAGAAGGGAGAATTCGCGCTGATTCCTCTCGGTGTGGCCATGAAACTGCCCCAGGGATACGAAGCCCATATCGTACCCAGGAGTTCAACCTTCAAAAATTTCGGTATCATCCAGACCAACTCCCAGGGAGTGATCGATGAATCCTACTGTGGGGATAATGACCAGTGGTTTATGCCTGCCCTGGCTATGAGAGATACCGTGATCCATGTCAATGACCGTATCTGCCAGTTCCGTATCATGGAACACCAGCCCCGGATCACCTTTCACAGGGTGTCAGAACTGGGCAATCCTGACCGGGGCGGACACGGCAGTACGGGAAAGGCCTAGAAATGTCCGGGGAGAAAAGGATACGGCAGGGACTCAGGGTCCTGTCCGGGATCAGACATAAGGTCCTGCCCGTATTCTTTCCCAGACACTGCCCCTTTTGCGGCAGGATCCTTCCTCATTCCATGATCCTGTGCAGGGACTGTCAGAGCCGGATGCCTCTGATCCACGGTCCCACCTGCTATATGTGCGGTAAGCCCTTAAATGACAGCAGACAGGAGCTCTGTTACGACTGCCGTATCTTTCCAAAATCCTTTGACAAGGGTTTATCCCTTTTTCTCTACAATTCGATGACACGCTCTTCCATCACAGCGTTTAAATACCATAATCAGAGATATCTGTCCGATTTTTTCATCAGCGCCATCTGGCGCAGACATAACAGAGAACTTATCCGATGGCATCCCGATGCCGTAATCCCCATTCCCATCCATAAAAATAAACGAAAGAAAAGAGGCTACAATCAGACGGAGCTGATCGCGGTCCGGCTGGCCCGCCTGCTGGGCATTCCCTGCTGTGCCGACCTTCTTCTGCGGAGGATCGATACCCTCCCCCAGAAGCAGTTCAGCCCCCAGGCCAGACTGAATAACCTGAACAGAGCTTTCTGCCTCAATCCTGCCTATCTGGACGAAGAAGGAAGGATCCGGGGAGGAGGTCCGGAAACTGTTCTGCTGGTGGATGATATCTATACCACAGGAGCCACCATGGAATCCTGCACCAGGCTTCTTAAATCCGCCGGGATCTCCAGGGTATATGTCTGTTCTCTCTGTATCGGCGTATCCAGAGATGAGATTGTCTGAAAGATGCTAAAAAAAGAGGGAGTGTCAGATCACTCCCTCTTTCAGGCAGGTTTTTAACCCGCTGTATCTCTTCTGTTCCATTTCATTGTCGATCATCTGCCCCACCATGGCTGCCCTGCCCACAATGGCCACGCACCGCTGGGCCCTGGTGACTGCCGTGTAGAGAAGGTTCCGGTTGCAGAGCACTGTCGGGCCGCTCAAAAGAGGCAGGACCACGGCAGGGTACTCGCTTCCCTGAGATTTGTGGATGGTCACTGCATAGGCCAGTTCCAGTTCGTCAAGACCGGTGAAAGGATATTCCACCTCCCGGTCCTCGTCAAAGACCACGGTAACCCTTTCGGTAAAGTTGTTGATGGCTTTTATGGTTCCGATATCCCCGTTAAAGATACCCAGGCCTTCATCCACCACAAACCCCCGGCTGTTGCGGATCTTCCACTCGATCTGATAGTTGTTTTTGATCTGCATGACCTTGTCCCCCTCGCGGAAGACTCCGTCCCGGAATTCCTTTTCTTCCTTGTCCGAAGATCTGGGGTTCAGGTAAAACTGGAGGACCTCATTGAGATGCCCCACCCCAAGCTCACCTTTCCGCATGGGAGTAAGAACCTGCACGTCCATGGGATCCACCTTGAGATACTCAGGTATCTTTTCCCGGACCAGGTAGACCAGGGCTCCCATCACCCCTCGGATATCCCCCCGGGGGAAGAAGAAGAAGTCTTCACTGGTATTTTTCAGATCGATGGGGACCCCCTCGTTGATCATATGGGCGTTGGCCACGATGCGGCTGGCATCATCCTGCCGGTAGATCCTGGTCAGACGGACCACCGGAAATATCCCGGATTCAATGATATCTTTAAGTACATTTCCCGGTCCCACACTGGGAAGCTGGTTGGAATCCCCCACCAGGATCAGCCTGGTGCCCGGGATGACTGCCTTCAGCAATGCATACATAAGGGGAAGGTCCACCATGGACATCTCGTCCAGGATGATCACATCCGCCTCTATGGGATTCTCCTCGTTTTTCTCAAAACGGTAATGCTCGCTGCGTTCTATGCCGCCGTTTAATTCCAGAAGGCGGTGAATGGTCTTGGCTTCATAGCCGGTGGCCTCCGTCATCCGTTTGGCGGCCCTTCCCGTTGGGGCAGCCAGGACGATATCCAGATCATCCATCTCAAAACAACGGATCATGAGATTGATGGTGGTAGTCTTTCCCGTGCCGGGACCTCCGGTAATGATCACGATTCCTTCTGCCATGGCTCTTTCCACGGCAGTCTTCTGTCCCTCATCCATCTCCAGTTCATTTTCCTCTTCCAGAAGCGCAAGCCTGTCTTCCATCTCCTGGCTGGTCATGGGAAAATGCAGGTCCAGATCCAGCAGCATGGCAGCGGTATTTTTTTCCATAAAATAGTAGGTGGACAGGTAGACCTGTTCCTCCTCCCCTTCCGCGCGGATCATCAGTTTTTTGTCCATGACCAGCTGCATCAGATGATCCTCTATATATTCCGGGGGCATGGAAAGGATCGCTCCCGTATTTCTGCAGAGGATCTGCCGGGGAAGGTAAAGATGTCCGGCCTGAAGAGCCTGCTGGAGGGTGTAGAGGACAGCCGCCTGGATACGGAATTCCGAATCAGGGGCGATCCCTGCCTTGCCGGCGATCTGGTCTGCGATGCGGAAACCGATCCCGGAGATATCCTCCGCCAGACGGTAGGGGTTGGTCCGGAGGATGTCGTACATCCTATCCCCGTATTCCTCATAGATCTTTACTGCCGTCTGGTTGACAATGCCGTATTCGGAGAGAAACATCATGGCATGTCGCATCTCCTGCTTCTCCTGAAACTGGATGGCGATGTTCATGGCCATTTTCAGGGAGATCCCCTTCACCTCCGCCAGGCGTTCCGGTTCATTTTCTATGATCTCAAATGTATTGCCTTTAAATTTTCTGATGACTCTTCCCGCCAGGGCGGGACCCAGGCCCTTGATGGCTCCTGAGGCCAGATATCTTTCCATGGCCTTCTTGTCCTCAGGTTCCTTGAGGACATACCGGACGACCTGGTACTGGGGTCCATGGACCGGATGCTCCGTAAATGAACATTCCGCCTGGATGTACTCCCCTTCGTTGATATAACGAAAATTGCCCACGAGGATCTCATCCCCGTGGGTCGT
>CAJGDH010000077.1 GCA_904502145.1 uncultured Eubacterium sp. | reverse complement strand
TGGAGACCATGATCGATCTTCTGAATGACGGGGGAAGGCTATGTATAATCACCTTCCATTCCCTGGAGGACCGCATCGTGAAAAACATGTTCAGGACCTGTGAGAGGCCCTGCATATGCCCGCCGGAATTCCCGGTATGTATCTGCGGCAGAGTGTCCAAAGGAAAAGTGATCACCCGCAAACCGATCGTTCCGGGGGAGGAAGAGCTGGAGGAAAATCCACGGGCAAAAAGCGCAAAGCTGAGGGTATTTGAAAAAAGAACCAACGAAGATTAAATATACTATGAGAGGGTGGCAGTAAATGGCGTTGAACAACACAACGGATCGTTATAATTACATATACGGGAATAATGCGAGGAAGCTGGACCGCTTTACCGATTATTACGGGGGGACTTCTCCACGGAAGGAAGAACCCCAGCCGCAGCCTTCCAGGAAGAAAAAACAGAAGAAATATGTCAAGACCCGTGAAGCCTTCGACTGGAGGTTTACCGTCATGGCAACCCTGGCAATCCTTCTCATCTTCACGGCGGCCCTCTTCTACGTGAAAGAAACATCGGAAGTAAATAACATGGCACAGACCATAAAGGAACTGAAAGACCAGAAACAGACACTCCAGTCCAGACAGGTAGCCATCCGCTCCGAGCTGGACAAGGCAGTCAACCTTGATGAGATCAGGGAATATGCCGAGGATAAGCTGGGGATGGTCAGTCCGGAACACGAGAACATCATCTACTATTATCAGGATTCCAGTGATTATTTCAGACAGTTCGAAAGTGTGAACTGATCAACCAACCCGATTACTATTCACGGCCACTCTGACCTTGACAATCCATGGCCGTGAATAGTAATTCATATTTAAGAACAGAATCGACAGAACAGGTGGTTAGATGGCTAAGAAACAAAAAGAGAAAAAGCGTCTGACGGAACAATTAAGAGGCAAACTGGTGATAACCTACGTCGTGATCATTTGCCTCTTTTTGTTGTTGACGGGACAGCTGATCTTCTGGTATGCCGTACACGGAAAAGAATACAGTACAACAGTTCTGGGACAGCAGACCAACAGCAGTCTGGAGATCCCCTATGAAAGGGGTAAGATCTACGACAGAAACGGCAATATCCTGGCAGGAAATGAAAAGCTTTACACCCTGATCCTGGAACCGAAGAATATCTATTCCGTCAGCAATCCGGATAAACAGAAAGCATGTATGGATGCTACCGTGCAGGTGGTCCAGACCTATTTCCAGGTCGATGAGGCAGAGGTCAGGCAGAAGATCGAACAGCATAAGAATTCCTACTATGTTCCTGTGAAGACCGGGCTTACTTTCAAACAGGTGGAAGCCTATAACAAGTTTATGGAGGAATTCAGACGTACTGCCACAAAGAACGATACTGACCATGTAAAGGCCAGGATCAGGCAGGCGAATAATGTCAGGGGCGTGACCTTTGAATCCTACTACAAACGGATCTACCCCTACGAATCCCTCGCCTGTCATCTGATCGGTTTCACTTCTTCCGGAAATGTGGGAAACTGGGGGATTGAGCAGTATTACAATTCCACTCTGAACGGCACCAACGGCAGGACCTATTCCTACTTCAATCAGGATCTTACCGAGGAAGCCACCATAAAGGAAGCCGTGGACGGAAATTCCGTGGTCAGCACCATTGATCTTCAGATCCAGCAGGTTATCGAGCAGAAACTGAAGGAATTTGACCGGACCATAGGATCCCAGGAGACAAGCATCCTGGTCATGGACCCCAACAACGGGGAAGTCCTGGGCATGGCCAACTCAGATCCGTTTGACCTGAATGAACCGACGAATGAGAGTTATCTTCATTACAAATATACGGACGGCGAGATCGACCAGATCTATGCCTACACTGAGGAAGTCCTGGAAAAAGAAGCCAGGGGCGAGACAGTAAAGAAGAAAAAGAACGATAAGCGAATGACCAAGTGGGAAGCCCTGAGCAAGGTATGGAGAAATCCCATCATCAGTGATACCCATGAACCGGGTTCCACCTACAAGCCATTTACCGTTTGTGCCGGGCTGGAAAGCGGAGTCCTGACAGGAAATGAAGATTACGTCTGTACAGGTTCCCTGCATGTGTCCAACCGGAATATCGGCTGCTCCCACGTCCATGGCAACATCAGCCTGAAACAGGCGGTGTCCGAGTCATGTAACGTGGCCATGATGAACATCGCTTTCAAGGAAGGGGCAGACAGATTTTATTATTACCAGAATCTTTTCGGATTCGGAGAGAAGACCGGTGTGGACCTTCCGGGTGAAGCAGATACCGCAGGACTGGTATACCATGCATCAAACTATGGAAACTCCACCTCCCTGGCAACCAATGCCTTCGGTCAGAACTTCAACTGCACCATGATCGAGATGGCTACGGGTTTCGCTTCACTGATCAACGGCGGATACTATTACCAGCCCCACGTGGTGAAAGAAATCGAGAATAAAAACGGAGACATCGTCGGGACCAAGGAGAAGGAAGTGCTCAGGAGGACGGTTTCGGAATCAACTTCCAAGAAGATCAGGTCCTATCTGAAGGAAACCGTGAAGAGCGGAACGGGAACCCGCGCCCAGATTGACGGGTATTCCATCGGAGGAAAAACTGGTACTGCAGAGAAGATCCCGAGAAACAAGAAGGACTATTACATTTCCTTCATGGGCTTTACTCCCGTAGACAGGCCCAGAGTCCTTATCTATGTGACCATCGATGAACCCCATATTGACAAGCAGGACAATGCCAGACTTGCCGTGGGACTTGAGCGGGAATGCATGAAAGAAATCGTGGATATCCTGGGGATTGAACCGACGGAGAAAGAATCCGGTAATTCCGGCAGCAAGGAATCCTATCTGAACGAATTCTTAAAGAAAGAAACAAAGACAACCCAAAGTAAGAAGACGACCAAGGCAGCTGAAGCAACCAAGAGCACAAAGGCTGCCAAAGATAAAAAGACGACCAAGGCAACCGAAGCCGCCAAGAAGACCAAGGCTGCCAAGGATAAGAAGACGACCAAGGCGACCGAAGCCACCAAGAAGACCAAGGCTGCCAAGGATACAAAAAAGAAGAAAACTACGGAAAGTACTAAGAAGACAAAGAAGGGCAATACAGAAAAAAGTACCAAAAAAACGAAGAAAACCAAGCAAAAAAAGCAAAATTAGGAGAAAAGGTTAATCTTCCATTGATAAAATCATGACGTCGGATTATACTGGACAGGAGTATTAAAGTTAAGATAATGGAGGTTTGTTATGTATTATACTATCGCAGTTCCCGCTTTGACTGCCTTTGTGGTCACCCAGCTTCTGGGGCCGGGAATGCTGTCTTTTCTGCATAGATTGAAATTCGGGCAGTTTATCCGGGAAGACGGGCCTCAGTCCCACCTGAAGAAATCAGGCACCCCCACCATGGGCGGCATTCTGTTTCTGGTCGGACTGCTCATAGGATGCGCCTTTTTCCTTCCGTCCCATCCCAAGGCGATCCCCGTGGTGCTTGTAACCTTCGGATTTGCCCTGATCGGTTTTATGGATGACTTTATCAAAGTGGTCATGAAAAGAAACCTGGGGCTGACGGAGATCCAGAAATTTGCCGGACAGTTTGTGGTGGCAGGGATATTTGCTTTTTACATGGTGAGATATTCCGGGATCGGGACAGATGTGATCATCCCCTTTACCCATGGTAAGACACTGGAGCTCGGTATTCTCTACATCCCGTTTCTTCTGTTTGTGGTACTCGGAACCGTCAACGGCTCCAACTTTACCGACGGACTGGACGGACTGGCTTCCAGCGTGACCGCAGTCATTGCCGTTTTCCTTACTGTGATCAACTTCGCGCAGGCGGCCGGGCTGGAACCTGTGACAAGTGCCATGCTTGGCGCTCTGCTGGGTTTCCTGTGTTTTAATACCAACCCCGCCAGAGTATTCATGGGGGATACGGGATCACTGGCACTGGGCGGCTTCGTGGTATCTACCTGCTTCCTGCTGAAGATTCCGCTTTTCCTGCCCTTTATCGCATTTATCTATTTTATCGAAGTAGTCTCGGTGATCATTCAGGTCGCCCACTATAAACGGACCAAAAAAAGAGTGTTCAGAATGGCACCCATCCATCATCATTTTGAACTGGGAGGGTGGCCGGAGACCAAAGTCGTCTCCATGTTCATGATCACAACAGCAGTATTGTGCCTTATCGGACTGCTCGCTTATTAAAGGAGGGCATTCCCTCTTTTTCGTTCACCGGTCCGGAAGCTTTGTTCCATGCGGGAAAATGTACAGAAGGGCCGGATAAAACTTATGTGAAAGAGGATGATTATCATGGATTTATCTACAAAAAAAATACTGATCGCCGGAGCGGGAGTAAGCGGTATCGGTGCCGCCATGCTTCTGGTCAGGGCAGGGATGCCCGCGGCGATCTATGATGGGAATACCGCTCTGGATAAAGAGAAATTCCGGGAGAGATTCCCGGAGAATGCAGAGCTGGAATTCATTTTGGGTGAGGTGGACCCGGCACTTGCGGACCGCTTTGATCTTCTTGTCCTGTCACCGGGAATTCCCCTGGACAAACCCATCGTGAAGATTTTTACGGACAGAGACAAACCGGTGTGGGGGGAGATCGAGCTGGCCTCTTATTTCGCCAAAGGACGGATCGCCGCCATCACCGGAACCAACGGGAAGACAACCACCACAGCTCTGGTGGGACGCATACTGGAGGAACACTATCCCTCCGTTTTCGTCGTGGGCAATATCGGCATCCCTTTTACCGAGGTTGCGCTTGATACCCGCGAGGATTCCGTCATCGCTGCAGAGATCAGCAGCTTCCAGCTGGAGACCACCATTGATTTCCATCCGTCGGTGAGCGCGGTTCTCAATCTGACCCCTGATCATCTGGACCGTCACGGTACCATGGAGGTCTATGGCGATACCAAGCTTTCCATCTCGAAAAAACAGACCAAAGAGGATGTGATCCTACTCAATTACGATGATCCTGCAACCCGGGCCATGGCCAAGAAGACCCCTGCCCGGCCGGTAATGTTCAGCCGGCTGGAGGAGCTGGATGAAGGGATCATCATGAAAGGGGATACTTTCCTGATCAGAAACGGACAGGAAGAACTCCCGGTGTGTTCCACCGGCGAAGTCCGGCTTCTGGGAAGCCACAATCATGAAAATATCCTGGCAGCCATTGGCATCTGTTATTATATGGGTGTGCCGGTGGAAGCCATCCGAAGAGGCGTCATGGCATTTACCGCGGTGGAACACCGCATTGAATATGTGGATACCGTAGACGGTGTGGATTATTACAATGATTCCAAAGGAACCAACCCGGATGCTGCCATAAAAGGAATCAGTGCCATGGTGAAACCTACGGTGCTTCTTGGCGGCGGGTATGATAAGAAATCCACCTACGACGAATGGATAGAAGCGTTTGACGGGAAGGTCAGATGTCTGATCCTTATGGGGGCAACAGCCCGGGCCATTGCCGATACCGCGGAAAAACACGGATTTTCTCCTGTGTATTTTGCAGAAACCTTCGAGGAGGCCATGGATATGGCCAGGGAGAAGGCCGAGCCCGGAGATGCTGTCCTGCTGTCGCCTGCCTGCGCAAGCTGGGGCATGTTTAAAAATTATGAAGTCCGTGGACAGAGGTTTAAGGAGATCGTCCGTACATTTAAGGAAGAGGAGCATTCCCCTGACTGATCTCCGGGAGGATGTATGAATAACCGAAGGTTTGCTCTGGTAAAAAGGAGAAAAAACCGAAAATTATATAAACTGTTAGGCCTGCTTCTGGTTCTGGCTGTCCTGGCTGTCGTTGTATATTTCATCATCCGGGAATTCTCCCTGGAGGAGATTGAAGTTACCGAAAATATAACCTACTCGGAAGCTGAAGTGGTCAGCGCCATTAAAAAGGATCATTATGTGGACAATACTCTGGCTATGATCGTGATCAACAAACTGACCGGAGATACCTACCTGCCCTTTATCGAGTCGGTGGACATGTCATTTGAGAAGCCCCATGTCCTGAGAGTCCGGATCAAGGAGAAGATCAGGTCAGGTGTATTCCAGTATATGGACAGGAATGTCTACTTTGATTCCGAAGGGATCGCCCAGGAAAGCAGGAATATGCTTTTCAGTGCTGTTCCTGTGGTGACCGGAGTGAAATTTGACAAGATGGTCCTGGGGGAAAAGATACCCGTGGAAGGGAACTATTTTGACACGATCGTCCTGATCACCAAGAAGATCAGCACCTATAATCTGAGTGTCTCCAGGATACATTTTGAAAGTGAGAATGATATCTATCTGATCTCAGGAAAGTATCAGATCTATCTGGGAAGCAAACAGTATCTTGCCAGCAAGATGTCCAAGATATCGGAGATCCTCAAATCCATCTCCAAGAAAAGTGATTCGGGAATCATAGATATGCACCTGTTTACTGACGGAAAAGATATCATTACATTCCGGCCGGAATGAGTCCCGTAAAGGGCCTTCCGCGGTACCATGATTTACTGTGAAAAAGTGAAAAATTGTATTGATTATTTAATGAAAAAACATTATTATATTACATAGGTAAAAGTTTGTTTATAAATTGGAAATAATATGTTTATGAGTGTTACATATCATTTAAATTAAGGAGGAAAAAACCTTGCTGGAAATTATGTCAAACGAGGAACTTGCCCAGGCTAAGATTTTGGTTATCGGCGTTGGAGGTGCCGGTAACAATGCTGTCAATCGAATGGTTGATGAGTCCATCGAAGGAGTGGAACTTGTCGGCGTGAACACGGATAAGCTTACCCTTGATCTGTGTAAGGCTGCCACCCGCGTACAGATCGGCGAAAAGCTGACCAAGGGTCTCGGCGCCGGCGCCAAACCCGAGATCGGTGAGGCTGCCATCGAGGAAAACCGTGATGAGATTACAGCATTGATGAAAGATGTTGATATGGTATTCGTCACATGCGGTATGGGCGGCGGAACAGGAACCGGCGCAGCTCCCGTTGTCGCGCAGATCGCGAAGGATCTGGGGATCCTCACGGTAGGCGTTGTGACAAAGCCGTTTACATTTGAAGGCAAACCACGTATGAATAATGCCCTTCACGGAATTGAACGCCTGAAGGACAGTGTTGATACGCTGATCGTTATCCCCAATGACAAACTTCTTGAGATCTGCGATAAGAGAACATCCATCAAGGATGCGTTCATCAAGGCGGACGAAGTTCTTCAGCAGGGTGTTCAGGGCATTACTGACCTGATCTTCAAACCGGGTCTGATCAACCTTGACTTCGCGGATATCCAGACGGTTATGCGCGATAAAGGCATCGCTCATATCGGTATCGGAAGCGGTACCGGTGAGG
This sequence comes from uncultured Eubacterium sp., assembly GCA_904502145.1. Taxonomy (GTDB): domain Bacteria; phylum Bacillota; class Clostridia; order Lachnospirales; family Lachnospiraceae; genus Anaerobutyricum. Next base: position 933 of record CAJGDH010000077.1, on the reverse strand, counting down.
ACAAGGCAGTTGACGCCATCAAGAAAGCTATGGAGAGTCCGCTTCTTGAGACCACCGTTGAAGGAGCTACTGACATCATCATCAACTTTGCCGGTGATGTCGGCATCCAGGAAGTTTACGAGGCAGTTTCCTACCTTACTGAAGAAGCAGGCGACGAAGCCAACATCATCTTCGGTAACGTGGACAGTGATGATGTTCCTGAGGATCGGGTTTCCATCACGATCATCGCCACAGGCCTTCAGTACGACGGACCAACAGGAACCCGTCCTTACGGCGGAAATCAGGAATCCCGCTCCGCAAGACCGGCTCAGCCGTCATCAGGGGCAGCTCCTACATTTACTGCAAGGGATCCCGGTCAGAGCAGAAGGAATTTCGATCGTTCCGCTGACGCGAACATGGAGATCAAGATTCCGGAGTTTCTTCAGAAGAGAAAATAAGCAGAGAGGATATCAGGATATCCGCGTTGCAGATGATAACGAGGTGTTAGTATGGTAGCAGAGATTATCTGTGTAGGTACAGAATTATTATTGGGTGATATCGTTAATACAAATGCCCAGTACCTGTCCAAAGAACTGGCCAAGATGGGGATCGATCTTTATTTCCAGACGGTTGTCGGAGATAACAACGAGCGTCTTAAGGTCGCTATTGATCAGGCTTTCTCCCGTGCCGGTCTCGTCATTATGACAGGCGGACTGGGACCCACCAAGGATGATATAACCAAGACTGCTGCTGCTGATTATTTCGGCAAGAAGCTGGTCTTCAACCAGCAGGCATACGATCATGTGAAGAATAAGCTGGATTCATACGGAATCCACAAGATGACAGAGAGCCAGAAGACACAGGCCATGGTACCCGAAGGAGCTATTGCCATCATGAATCCCGAAGGCCTTGCGCCGGGGATCATTATGGCTGCCGGTGAAAAAGCCATGATTC
>CAJGDH010000076.1 GCA_904502145.1 uncultured Eubacterium sp. | reverse complement strand
TTCGAAAGACCATATCTTCGAGGAGATCATCCGGCCTGCCCTATATTATTACGGCATTTCAAAGCTTGATCATGTGATCATCAGTCACATGGACGAGGACCATATTTCAGGAATAAGGGAAATGCTGGAGTCGGGCTATCCTGTGAGTCATCTGATCACCGGAAGCACTTATACGAGGTCAGGAAGAAACACATTTAGAAAAATCGATTATCAAAAGCTGGTGGATACTTCCATAGAGACTAAGGAGAAGACAGGCATGGGTGAGAAGGAAATCGCAGATCCGGCAGAATACGATATCTGCAGCCTGTGTAAAGAAAACCGTACATCCTGCCACGTCATGGAAAGGGGTGAAGCCATGAAGATAGGGGATATAGAGTTTGTCTGTCTTCATCCGGCAAAAAGGACCATATATGAAGACCGGAACGAAAAATCCCTGACCCTGCTTGTGAAATGGAAGGATTTTCGGGCTCTGTTTCCCGGAGACCTGGGACAGGAGCAGGAAGAAAATGCTCTGGAAGGACTGAATGAGAGGGTTACCCTCCTGAAAGTGGGGCATCATGGCTCAAAATATTCCACGGGAAATGTAATGCTTGACCGGATCAGGCCGGCCTATGCTTTTATATCCGCCGGCACAGGTAATTTTTACGGGCATCCCCATCGGGACCTGCTTAAACGGCTTGAGGACCATGGAGCCGAAGTCTTTCAGACAAAAGACCATGGCGCCATCTGGGCGGAAACAGACGGAGAATCATTTAAGGCAGGCTATTGGGCAGAGAGAAGATAGTGATTTTATCTGTTATCTGTGCTATGATGAGAAAAAGATGTAATAAAGAAATATAAACCGGCTCAAGGTGGAATAACAAAAGACAAAACCCCTTCTGTATAGACGAGGAAAGGAGAATACTATGGTTTTAAACAGGTTATTCGAAGACTATGAAGTAGGACATGTTTATCGGTCTGAAGGGAGAACCATTCTGCCTGATGAGGTACGTACGGTCTGCCGTATGACGGGTCAGGATCAGCCCTTCCATATGGATGAGGAGGCCTGTCTCAAAGAATTCGGCCGGCCGGACCTGCTGGTCATGGGAACCATGCTGCTGACCCTGGCGGATGGTTTCTTTGGTGAGGAAGTATCGCCGGCGGATGCCTTTGCCCCTCACTACGGATATGACAAGGTACGTTTTATCGGCAATGCCTTCAGCGGCGACACCATCTTTTTTGAATACAAGGTAAAAGAAAAAGAGATACGTGATGAAAAATTCGGCATGCTTCTCTTTGAAGTCTATGTAAAAAACCAGGACGGCAAAGCTCTTGTTTATATGGAAGACCGTCTCCTTGTACCACGCCGGGAGACCATGAAGGCAAAATAAAACAACAATACCCTGAGAGAACACAGATGGTTTTCTCAGGGTATTTTCTTATGCCATATTGAGATAATCATTCGGGATATGACAGTATCCGTCCGGATGTTTATCCAGGTATTTCTGATGATATTCCTCCGCGGAGAAGAAGTTTTTTATTCTATCCAGCTCCACAGCAAGAGGACTTCCCGCTTTTTCCTCTTCCTTCTTCCACACCTCCATGATCTCCGAAAGCTGGCTGTCATCGGTATAGTAGATTCCTGTCCTGTACTGGATCCCGGAATCATCGCCCTGCCGGTTGACCGAAAGGGGATCGATCACCATAAAGTAGTATCCCAGTAATTGCGTCAAGGAAAGGATATGCTCGTCATACCTGATCCGGACTGTCTCAGCATGGCCGCTGTCGCTGCATACTTCTTCATAGGAGGGTTTACGGTCAGGCCCGTTCGCATATCCCACTTCTGTGGATTCAATGCCGTCGAACTGGTCGAAGAACTTCTGAAGCCCCCAGAAACAGCCTCCGGCGAGATAGATTTCTTTCATGTTCTTTATAAACCCCCTTCTTTTCAGGATAGCCGTGTTGATTGGTTTGATTATATCATAATATCAAGGCAAGCTGAAGTTACATGGTATCAAGACCCGCTTTTTTTGCCTGGATGTGCTGATACTTTCTGGGAATGTTGTAGATCTTTCCCTCTTTGATCAGTTTTGCCCCGGTCTGGTGGTAGGAAAAGCTTACCCCATGTTCAATACACTGTCTGTGAAGATCCAGAACCCATTGAAAATCGCAGGGGCGTGCTTCCGGTCCTGATTCTCCACCCACGGAAACGGACTCGATCAGATGTGGGTAATCCCGAAAATACCTGCTTAGATCTATGGGGGAGAGCATGGGTTCTGCCATGACAGCCCTGTGTCTTAAGGGAAGGTTCAGGTAGATGGGAAGACGCAGGTCAGCTGCCCATTGATTCTCACAGGTAACTGCGATCTGAACATGTTTCCATCCTTTGCCCCAGTCAGAAGGCAGATGGTCCCTGATCCGTTCAGGCCGTTTGGTGATCATAAAAAAGCTGCAGTCTGACCTTTCCCTCATCATATCCCAGGCCTGGTCCCTCCACCTGTCCGCCTCTTCATGAAAGAAATCAGAGGAAAAACAGGTGTAGAAAAGTGAACCGGAAGGAACTTTATATCTGCCTTTGTACTTACCGGCGCGAAGCCTTCTGACCGGAAGATTGAAACTCCCGGTCTTCACAACAAGAGAGGGATCCCTGCCTACAGCCTGATCTTTGCGGTACATATAGCAGTGGGCACACCCGGGACTGACCTTTGTACAGCCATGCCACACATTCCACATGGATGTGACAGGGGAGCGGGGATCAGAAGGTTCGATATCCGGTTGGATAAAACTTAATTGTACATATTTTTCCATATGATTGACCGGGTGCAGGATATTACGGGAAACAGAACATAAGTTCGATGTTATTTTAACAGATAACTGCGGGGAATACAATAGAAAGGGAAGTTTTTTTATGTTATATTTGATGTAGAAGTTAGGAAAAGCAGGAGAAGAGAAATGGATCTGACAAAAGACCCTATCGGTAAAACTTTATTGAGATTCAGTATGCCTATCGTGCTGGCTTTTTTCCTGCAGTCCGTCTACGGTGTTGCAGATCTGTTTGTGGTGGGACGTTTCGGGGGAACCTTTGCTCTGGCAGGGGTGAATATGGGCAGCCAGATCATGGATTTTGTCCTGGGAATAGCTCTAGGGCTTCTGGGTGGCGGCAGGATCATCATAGCCCAGTACACAGGAAGCAAAAAAGCGGAGGAAGTAAAGCAGACCATTGCCACCATGTTTCTCTTCATTGTTTTGCTTTCCCTGGCCATGACGGTGATCATGCTTGTTTTTTGTAAGCCTGTGCTCCGGATCATGCAGACTCCGGCAGAGAGCTATCAGGAAGCAAAGAATTACTATACGGTCTGTATGACCGGTATCCTGTTCATCTTCGGTTACAATACCATCTCCGCAGTACTGAACGGTCTGGGAGATTCCCGGACCCCCCTGTACTTTGTCATTATATCCACTATCATCAACATAATACTGGATCTGACCTTCGTGGGGGCATTCGGTATGGGAGCCTTCGGGGCAGGTCTTGCCACGGTGATCGCCCAGGGGATCAGCTGTTTTCTGGGCCTGATCTATCTGAAACGAAAAGACCTTCTGCCGGATATAAAAACCGCGATCTCCAGGGTGAACCGGAAGATCGCGGCAGACTTTCTTCGAATAGGGATTCCTTCCAGCTACCAGAATTTCATCCTGCACATCTCCCTGGTGGTGGTCATTGCCGTGGCCAATACCATCAGTGTTTATGCAGCGGCAGCAGTCGGAGTATGTGCCAAGCTGAATGTGATCTTTATCCTTCCCGATATCGCCATGAATTCTGCCCAGACCGTGATGGTGGGGCAGAACATGGGTGCAGGAAGGATGGACAGGGTGGTAAGTACCTGCAGGATATCCCTGCTCATCACCTGCCTCTATTCCTTCCTGGTGGTGGGATTATGGTGGTTTGCCGGTGAGGCCCTTCTCAGTTTCTTTACTTCCGATCCCCGGACCATCGCTTTGGGGGCATCTTACCTTAAGATGCATTGCTGGGATTATTTCCTGGTGATGCCGGCGGCTTACTGCTTGGGCGGACTCTTTGCGGGAACCGGCCATACGGGAGTGATCGCCGCAGCCAATACGGCAGGATCCGTGATCTCAAGAATCCCCCTGTGTATCTTCCTGGCCTCCTATGCCGGTATGGGCGTCGCCGGGATCGGTCTGGCCTTCCCCATCAGCACGGCCATCACCGTCCTGGTTTACCTCATTGCATTTGCCAGGGGTATATGGAAAGAGTCCGCCGTATAAATCACAGGTTACCAGTCATATTCTTCCCGGATCCCGTCGATGACCGGGTCACCGGTAGGAGTTGACTTATGGGAAACCTCGATGGATGCCTGATGAGAACGGGCATACGGCTGGGGATCAGGTCTTCTGGGCATCCTGATGTCAAAGGGGATGCTCTCCGTCATGATGATCTGTTTGACCAGCATATTTACGACTGCGGAAAGGTTGGTTCCGAGACCCTCAAGGATCTCAGCAGCCTTTTCCTTGTCCTCTTCATTGATCCTTACCTGTAAAAAAGAATTTGCCATGGTGAATTCTCCTTTCTTCTGATGAAAAATATAAAAATAATGGTGGTATTCATAAGATTTGCATTTGTTCTTTGCTTTATCTGAGGACAATATAATCGAATGTAGTGACATTGTCAATACTATAATATTTGTTCCGGTTTCACGACTTTTACCCTGTATACCTGATAAGGAGATGAGCTGATTGAGAAAAGAATTGAAAATAATGACAGATAAAGGGCAGGAAATGTACTGCCTGGATGGGTCTTTACCCGGACAAAAAGCAATGATCCTCTGTCTCCACGGCCTGGCGGGAGACAAGAATTCTTCCGTTATCCTGCGGTTATCCCAGGTGATGGAAGAGACAAGCAAAGGTACTTTTACCTTTGACTGGCCCGCCCACGGGGAAAGCAGGGAGACCGGCCGTTCCTTTACTACGGATAACTGCATGGATTATATCCGTACGGCCGTATCCCTGATCAGGGAACGGTACGGTTCCATACCTCTTTATTGTTTCGCCACCAGTTACGGTGGTTATATGGCCATGCTTTACCATCTGAATTATCCGGATACATTTGATAAGATCTTTCTCCGGTCACCGGCTTTGAACATTGCCCAGACTCTGACCGGATTTATGGATGAAGAGCAGCTGAAGGTCTTCCATGAAGGCAAGGAGCTTAATTTCGGTTTTGACCGGCCTCTAATCCTTACCAATGCATTCTATGAGGATATCAAAGCAAATGATATCTTCTCAAGGGAACCTTTGTATCCCGAGAAAATATTCATCATCCACGGACAGGAGGACGATGTGGTTCCGGTGGAAGACTCCATGGCTTATGCCATGAAAAACAACATCAGATTGTATGTTCTGCCAGGAGCTGATCACCGGTTTAAAAATCCAGGTGAGGTCGAGAAGGTGATGGAAGTTGCCGGACAATGGTTTGCGTCCGCAAACTGACAGGAAATATTCTCTGTAAATACTACAAAAATATTGGCAGATGTTGTATAATTATCTCGGAGAGAAGCAACACGCTACTTAGGGAGGAGTACGATATGTTAAAAGACTTTGTGAAGCCTGTAAAGCCGGAGAAAGAAGAGCTTAAGGCACAGGTTAAAGCCGCTCGCAAGCAGCTTTTCGGATATCAGATGAAGATCAAGGAAGCCAAACTTCCTGTGATGGTCATCTTCGAAGGATGGGGTGCAGCCGGTAAGGGAAGCGTTCTGGGTAAAGTCATCCGCAATATTGACCCGCGTTTCTTCAAGACCAAAAAGATGGATGCCCCCACAGCAGAAGAGAAGAGATATCCCTTCCTGTACCGCTACCTTCTTGAGATCCCGGAAGCAGGAAAATTCACTTTCTATGATACCTACTGGATGGAGGAAGTCACCAACGGAGTATTCAATGGTGACCTGGATGAGGAAGCTTACAAGCAGAGGATCAAGAGTATCAATACCATGGAGAGGTCCCTCCATGACAACGGTTATCTTGTGCTGAAATTCTTCTTCAACATCAGCAAGAAAGAGCAGAGAAGAAGACTGGATGCCCTTTCTGCCAACAAGAATACCAGATGGCGTGTAAACAAGGATGACCGTCTGGAGAATAAGAACTACAATGAATTCAGGGAGATCTATGATGCTTATCTGGAGGATACCAACCGGTCCGTGGCTCCCTGGTATATCATCGATGCCGAGGACAGCAAGTGGGCGGAGTTACAGGTACTTCAGTTCATCAATCAGGGAATCGACACTGCACTGAAGAACCATTCTCTTGCAGTTCCGATCCTTCAGAATACCTTCCCGCTTCTGCCGATCCCGAAGCTTGCGGATGTCTCCATGGAAGATAAAGTTCTGACGGACGAAGAGTATGATAAAGAACTTAAGGAACTCCAGGAAGAACTGAAAAAACTGCATAACAAAGTCTACCGCAAGAAGATTCCGGTGATCATTGCCTATGAAGGATGGGATGCCGCCGGAAAGGGTGGAAATATCAAGAGAATTACCGCTGCCCTTGATCCCCGTGGTTTTGAGGTGCAGCCCATCGCCAGCCCGGAACCCCATGAGAAGGCAAGACATTTCATGTGGAGATTCTGGAACCGTCTGCCCAAGGATGGCCACATCGGCATCTTTGACCGTACCTGGTACGGCAGGGTTATGGTTGAGCGTCTGGAAGGCTTCTGCTCAGAGAACGACTGGCAGCGTGCCTACAATGAGATCAATGAATTTGAGAAGGAACTGGCTGACTGGGGCGCAGTTGTGATCAAATTCTGGGTACATATTGACAGCGATACTCAGCTTGCCCGTTTTACCGACAGACAGAACAATCCGGAAAAACAGTGGAAGATCACTGAGGAAGACTGGAGAAACCGTGAGAAATGGGATCAGTATGAGGAAGCGGTTGACGACATGCTGAAGAAGACCAACACGGAATTTGCTCCGTGGCATATCCTGGAATCCAATGACAAGAAATACGCCAGGATCAAAGCTTTGAGGATCGTGGTAGATGCCATTAAGGATGCCTGCAAATAATCATCTGAACACTGGAACAGACAGACCCCGGTAGTAGATACCGGGGTTTTCTTCCTATGCCGGCAGCAAAAACCGGAGGCCGGATAAAGGTGCATTATTAGAATCTATGGAAAGAAGGACTGGATATGTTATTTTTATGTTATACAAAATGCGGAACCTGCCGCAAAGCGAAAAAATGGATGGAGGAACGAAACATTTCCTTTGAAGAAAGACCCATCAAGGAAGAGAACCCCAGCCTTGAGGAACTGAAGGAATGGCACAAAAAGAGCGGTCTGCCCCTGAAAAAGTTTTTCAATACCAGCGGAATGCTCTACAAAGACCTGAAGCTTAAAGACAAGCTTCCGGGGATGACGGAAGATGAGCAGTATGCCCTGCTTGCTTCCGACGGGATGCTGGTGAAAAGGCCGATCCTGGTTGAAGGAGAACATGTTCTCGTCGGGTTTAAAGAAGCAGAATGGGAAGAACTTCTCGGATAAAAAAAGGATGAGCGGATATGGAGTCTCTTTTTGAAAAGATAAAGAATCATAAACCCGGAGTGATCGGTGATGAGCATCGCTTTAAGAGTGCGGTCTGCATCCCCCTGATCGAAACGGACCGGGGCTATGAGATCCTCCTGGAAGTCCGGTCCGGCAAGATCCTCCATCAGCCGGGGGACATCTGTCTTCCGGGAGGAGCGATGGAACCCGGAGAAAAGCCTGTGGACGCGGCAGTACGTGAGACCTGTGAAGAACTGTGCTTATCATACGGCCAGGTCGAGGTGATCGGAGCCCTGGATATCTTCCGGGCAGGAAATGTGATCATCTATCCTTTTGCTGCACTTCTTAAAGACTACCGGGATACCTACAGTGAGGATGAAGTGGCGGAGGTTTTCCGCCTGCCCTTATCCTTTCTTACCAACACTGTGCCGGAAGCCTATCCAATATCCTATCAACCGGTTTTTCGTGATGATTTTCCCTTTGACCGTATCGTCGGAGGACGGAATTATCATTGGCGTAAGCTGGAACAGGAGACACTTTTTTATCAGTACAAAAAGTATACCATCTGGGGGTTTACCGCCCAGGTCCTTCGCGCCTTTTCACGGATGCTGAAGGATGATCACTGACAGAATAAACAATGAAAGAAATTGCCAAAAATATAAAGGAAAGACAATTTCATAAAGTATACCTGCTGACAGGGGACGAGGGATATCTGATCTACCGGGCCGGCAAGATGCTGAAGGATGCCCTGGTGCACCCCGACGATGAGATGAA
>CAJGDH010000075.1 GCA_904502145.1 uncultured Eubacterium sp. | reverse complement strand
TGAAAGCCCCATGAAGGATGAGGAAAGCCCGGAAGACAGCAGCGGCGGGACGGAGGAAAGTGTGCAGCCGGTTACTGAGGATAAGCCGGTATCTGACGGACAACCGGTTCCCAAAGATAAGCCGGCTTCTGACCAACAACCGGTTCCCGGGGATAAGCAGCCCCCTTCTGACCAACCGTCTGAAACCACGGAGAAGAAGACCGGATCTAGGAAGAAAAAGGGTGGCCGCAGAAGACGGGCCAACGCGAATAAGCAGAAAGCAAATCAGGAAAATACCAATTAGGAGCATGCCAATCAGGAGCATACCAAAGACTGAGGTAAAGTGATGCAATTAAAAAGCCCCGGAATCCAAAAGATTCCGGGGCTTTTATAAAGGAAACGTTTTCGAAAATTTCTTACATATTCTTTGTGGCGGCATCCATATTTCTCTGACGGAGAGCTTTCAGAATGGAAGTGCTGTCACCTGCTGCCGGTGCGGCTGCGCCGGAATCAGCAGCTTTGAATTTTTCAATGTATTTTTTGGAAATGTCGCTGATCGCCAGACTGTTTCCGAAATAAATCTTGTTCGGATCCTTCTTAAACACAGGATTCCTGAATTCTGACTTGCCGACTGCGTTCTCAAGGTCCATTTTTCTCATCTGTTCAAGAATTGTACTCATTGTCACACCCCTCTGCCTGTATAGTCATCAGTAAAAATTGTTTTCATGGCATTATTATAAGGCAAATTTCCGGATTCTGTTTATTCATAATGGTCATGAGACTGGTAAAAATAAGAACATCTCCATGCCGGTGGACTTTATCCGCCAATTCTAGTATAGTAATCTAAGATATCGACAGATAAAAATCCGGACATCAGGGAGGAAAGAAGAGATGAGCAGAAATATAGTCGTTACCAACATCTGGATGAATGATCTCCATAAAGAAAAGGTCAGAAAACTGGCGGAGAGCCTTGGCTTCGCTGTTTCTTTCTACGACAGTGAGGATGAAGCGATCGAAGCGGGAGCCATGGAAGATGTGGAGATCATCTTCGGCAAGCCGGTGAAAACCGCGGCTACTAAAAAAGACATCAGATGGCTGTGCCTCCCTTCCGCGGGGGCGGATCTCTTCACCAGACCGGGAGCCATCCTGTCCGATGAACTTATCCTGACCAATTCTTCCGGTGCCTACGGGGCTACCCTGGCTGAGCATATGGTCATGGTGACCCTGATGATGATCCGACGCATGCCGGAATTCCAGGAAGGGATCAGGAACAGGGAGTGGCTTCGCCCGAGGGACCAGAGATCGGTGAAGAACAGCCGGGTCACGGTGCTGGGAACCGGGGATCTGGGAGGCTGCTATGCCCGGAGAATAAAAGGCTTCGAACCCAGGCAGATCATCGGTGTCAACCGCAGCGGGAAATGTACCGAGCCTGCCTTTGACCGTATCGTCCCCTGGACAGAGATGGATTCTGTCCTTGCGGAGACGGATATACTGGCCATGACCCTTCCCTCCACACCGGAGACCACAGGAATCCTCTCCGCTGACCGTATTGCCCTTCTGCCGAAGGATGCCTATGTGATCAATGTGGGAAGAGGGGACGCGGTGGATGAGGAAGCCCTGGTGAAAGCCCTCAACGAAGACCGGATCGCCGGAGCGGCCCTGGATGTGATGCAGCATGAGCCTTTGCCGGAGGATGATCCTCTCTGGGAGACAAAAAATGTGATCCTCACCCCCCACATCGCAGGAAATATGACCATCCCCCACACCAGGGACCGGGCGGTGGAGATGTTCTGCGAAGACCTTGTAAACTATGCAGACGGACGCCCCCTGACCTACATTGTAAACAGGAAACTGGGCTACTGACCGATCTGAGGAGAACCACTTCGACAGTCCTGAAAACAGGAGAGGATAACAATGAACTCAGGAGAAAGCAAACGGAAAACTGAACAAAGGAACCTGCCGGGCGCGCCTTTTGTCATGCTGGCCTCCCTGTTTTTCAGTATCGGGGGCCTGTGCGTAAAACTGATCCCCTGGTCGCCCCTTGCCATCAACGGGGCCCGCAACCTGATCGGCTCGGCGGTCATCGGCATCTTTCTCCTGATCACCCATTACCGGATAAAGGTCAATTTGCCGGTTATCATCGGAGCCTTCTCCATGATCGGCGTGACCACCCTCTTTGCCGTGGCCAACAAGCTGACCACGGCGGCCAACGCCATCGTCCTCCAGTATACTGCCCCTGTTTTTGTGATCATTTTCATGGCCCTGTTCTTCCATGTCAGGCCAAAACGGCAGGATATCATCACTTGCGGAATCGTCTTTTTCGGCGTGTGCCTCTTTTTTGTGGACGGGATGCAGGCAGGAAATGTACTGGGCAACCTGGTGGCTGTCCTTTCCGGTATCTGCTATGCCGGAGTATTTATGATGAATACCGCCGAGGAGGCAGATGCCCTATCCTCCTCCTTTCTGGGGCAGCTGCTGGCCGGGATCATATTTGTGCCCCTGTGCTTTAAGGAGACGGATTTTTCCCTGCCCACCATGACAACGGTGTTCATCCTGGGTGCGGTCCAGGTGGGCCTGGCCTACATCTTTCTCTCTATCGGTATCCGCCGTACAAACGCGGTGACCGCCAGCCTGATCACCGGCCTTGAGCCCATCATGAACCCCATCTGGGTGGCCATCTTCTACGGGGAGAAGGTATCCGGCCTGTCTGTGATCGGAGCGGTGATCGTCGTCGGAGCCATCATTATCTATAATGTCGGACAAGCAAAGCAATAATTATATAAAAATGCAGAAACATTGTCCCCACGGACTGGCGGAAGAGGAAAAAATATAGTATAGTGTACTATTATGAGAAAACCGGCAGGCCGGCCGGAAGGCGGACCGATAGCCGGTAAAGGAGGGAATTGCCTATGAGAATGAAGGTCAGAAGATGTCTTTTCGTCTTTGCCGCAGTACTGATCATGTTATCGGCAGCCTTTGCGCCGCCGGCAGCGACCCAGACGGAAGCCGCGGGGCAGATCAGCAAACGTCTGGCACAGGTGAAAAAAGACTTCCCCCAGGGGAGCAGGATCAACCGTTGGATCACGGTACCAAGCATCACTCTGGAGAACGGATTTCCCACGATCAGAGAGTGGGATACCGGTGGCTGCAATGCTCTGGTAGCCTATGCTACCATGAAGATCTACCACAATCCCTATGTTCCGGGGACCAGGTCTTACAAGAAGATCGGAACAGCCAAGACCACCAGTACAGGAGCTGTAAAGAAACTGTTCAAAAAGGCCAAAAAAGGTGATGTGATCCGCTGGCACAAGGGAGGACAGGAGTTCCATTTCGCCATCTATCTGTCCAAGGACGGCAGCGGGATCAAGGTTTATGAGGCAAACTTCGGCCCCAAAAACAAGGTCTGGTACAATCATAAATGGCCCTACGGCAAGATGAAAGCATGGACCCACGGTGCGACTCAGGTCAGTGTCTACCGGTCCAAGAACTTCAGCAAGGTTGATAAAGGCAAGGCGGCCAAAAACCTGGCCAAAGGCAGTACATTTACTCACAAGGGGATCACTTACAAGGTGATCAAATCCGGGATCCGCAATGCCCAGGTCAAGGTGATCGCCAAATCAAGCTCTGCCGGTAAAGTACCGAAAGCCATCGGTATCAACTATGACAACATCGACAGTCTGCTCAAATCCCCTGAACTGGATGATGAAGACATCGCAGAGATGATCGCTTCGGAATACCGGATCCGGACCTACAGCAAGAAAAAGGGCTGTTATTACGACGAGCAGTATTTTACCGTAAAGCAGTAGAGAGAAAAGGAGAAACAAATGTTTAAAAATACGATGAAAAGAATGGCCGGTCTTTTTATGGCACTGGCAATGGTGATCGGCATGCTGGCCATGCCCGCAGTTTCCACTCAGGCAGCATCCACCGGCAAGCTGGTGAAGCAGATCAAAGTTTATACAAAGTCGGGAAACAGCAAAAAATGGAAGTACTACTATAAGATGAATTATACCTACAATAGTAAAAAGGACCCGATCAAGAAGGTTTCAAACTTCTCGGGCAGAAAGAATGTGGAGAAATATTCCTATACTTATGAAGGCGGGAAGAAAGTATCCATGAAACAGACCACTGATTACGGTTCTTTTGTGGCAACTTATGATGCCAAAGGACGCCGTATTACAGAGCAGAGTGAATATTACACCACAAAGATCAAATATAACAGCAGGAATCTGATCAGCGAGCTGATCGAGGATTCGGGAACAACCAAATACAAATATAAATATTATAAAAACAAACGTCCGAAATCCCTTAAGAGTAAAGGATATTACAGCGATACATCAGCCTTTAACAAAAAAGGATTTGCAACAAATTTCCGGAGCTTTAATGTTGCAGAACCTGCCGTAAGTTGTAAATATACTTACAATAAAAACGGGACAGTGAAAAATGTGGTCATGACCCAGAAGTCAGGCAGCTATAAGGAGTCCAGAAAATACGTCTTCACTTATTACAGCAAGAAGATCCCTATGACCAGATATCGTAACATGATCAACTCCATCGTAACCGCCAGTGATTATCGCTGCGGAACATTCTGGTATTAAAAAGTAAATACATGCCCGATTCTGAGCAGGAGGCCGTAGGATACGGCCTCCTTTTTTTGATAGCAAAAAGTAAAATATTTAAAATAAAATGTAAAATATACTTGACAATATGCTATTACAGTGGTATTCTGTTGCCAGAAGAAGAAATAAAACACAGACCGGAGCCGGATTCGGATCCGGATCGATAACCGGGGATGCAGACGGAAGCACCCCCCGGAGAAGGAGGAAGAAAAATGGCAGCAGGAAGAATGGTAGGAGTTTCCATCGGAATAATGATCGGACTGATCATATGTGTGGTGCTGTTCCGCTATATGAACAGGGACCATAAGATGAAGACCCAGTATGATGAGATGCAGGAGATCATCAGAGGAAGAGGTTATAAATATGCTTTCTGGGCTATGGTGATCTGCGAGGCAGTCCTGGGCATCCTGGCTCTGGGAGAGGTCAGAATACCCATGGAGCCCATGGTAATTCATTTCTCGGTACTCCTGGTCGGCATCGTTGTCCAGTGCAGCTACTGCATCTTCAAGGATGCCTACATCGGGATCAACACAAACAGCAGAAGATTCATCATGGTGCTGATCGTGGCAGGGTTGATCAACCTTATGGGCTGTGCCGGTGCCATCCGCTCCGGTGAGATGGTGATCGACGGTATATTACAGACACCGGCCATCAATCTCCTCTGTGGTCTCATGTGCATGGGCATCTGCGTGGAGATCTGGATCAAGAACCTGATGGACAAAAGAGAAAGCGAGGATTGACCATGAAGAATCTTCGACTGAAAGCGGCACGGGCAGGCAAAGACCTGTCCCAGGAAGAACTGGCCAAAGCGGTGGGAGTCTCCAGGCAGACCATCTCAGCCATCGAGAAAGGGGACTATAATCCCACCATCAATCTTTGCATCAGCATATGTAAAGTGCTGGATAAAACACTGGATGAACTGTTCTGGGAAGAATAGGATGAAAGCGTCTCTGCGGAGGCGCTTTTTGTCGTGTATTAAAGAGAATCTATTGAAAGGACAGTCCCGATAAAGTATTATGATACTATAGGATTTACAATAAGCACACAAGGAGCAAAGACCATGATTCCTGTACCAAAATTATTCAGAAATACAAAGTCCGTCAAAGGGATCAGCGCCTACATGGACACCACATTCAATGAGGTCCTGCATACCACCCTGAACCCCGACGGCCCCGGAGCCATCCGCATCCACCTGATCCCACCCAGGAAGGATGAGGATGCCTTAAATCCCAGCATAGCCATCATCAACGGTACGGATATCGTGCCGGTCAGCTTCGTCTGGGCAGTCATGCTGGCGGAGATGATCCGGGAAACCAACAAATATGACGGGAAGGAGATCGGAGAAGAGGATATTCAGGATATTCTCGACCGGTCCTCGGAGACAGTAAAACAGATCATCCCCGTCCTATCCAGGAAAAGGATCAAAGGGGATATCCAGACCATTTACCGGACCATCAGGCAGATCGCCTACCGGGAGGAAGTCACCACGGACGTTCATTACATGAGCATAGGGGATTATGCAGAGTATATGACCGCTCCTCACCGTATGGACCTGATGGTTTCAGCCATGACCAAAGAAGGAAGATGGCACTGCAATCAGAAGTGCCTTCACTGCTATGCCGCTGACCAGGAGCTTTCCGAAGAAGAGGAGATCTCCACGGAAGAGTGGAAGCAGATCCTCGACAAATGCAGGGCTGTGGGCATCCCCCAGGTGACCTTTACCGGCGGAGAACCCACCATGAGGGAGGACCTCTTTGAACTGATCAGCTATGCCCGCTGGTTTATCTCAAGGCTCAATACCAACGGGATCCGTCTGACGAAAGACTACTGTCGAAAGCTCCACGAGGCGGAACTGGACAGTGTGCAGGTCACCTTCTACTCCGTGGACCCTGAAGCCCATAACCGGCTGGTGGGGGCGGAGGGCTACGACCGGACGGTACAGGGTATCAGAAATGCTCTGGAGGAAGGTCTTTCCGTCAGTATAAACACACCCCTCTGTACCCTTAATAAAGACTATATCAGAACCCTGGAATTCCTCCATGAACTGGGGGTCATCTATGTGACCTGCTCCGGCCTCATCACCACCGGCAATGCGGCCACGGAAGCCTCAGAACGCCTGCAGCTGTCCCAGGATGAACTGGAGTCCATCCTCCGGGATGCGGTGGCCTACTGTAATGAAAACGGCATGGAGATCGCCTTTACCTCCCCGGGATGGATCGGGCAGGAGGTGTTTGACGAGCTGAATATTCCCGCGCCCTCCTGCGGAGCCTGCCTGTCCAACATGGCCATCACTCCGGGAGGAAATGTGGTTCCCTGCCAGAGCTGGCTGTCCGGCCGGCCCCTGGGCAATATGCTTAAGAACGACTGGACATCCATCTGGGAATGCCCGGACTGCACCGCCCACAGGGATTATTCATCCGACATGACGGGCCTGTGCCCCTTGAGGAGGTACTGCAGATGAGTGGAATCGGAAGAGTAAAAACAAAGAGAAGAGTAAAAACAAAGATAAACAGAACAGCAAGATGGTTATTCCTCGCAGCGATTCTGATGGTCCTGCTGGTCTTTAACCCCGTAAGGTCACAGGCCGCGGCCACGGACGAGATCAAGGATTTCACCATCACGGTGGATGTCAATGAGGATGCTTCCCTCAACATGACCTACCATATCGACTGGGAGGTCCTGGACGACTCCATCGGCAAGCTGGAGTGGATCGATCTCGGGGTCCCCAACAGCTATCACGAAGAGATCACTCCCCAAAGCGATACCATCGACCATATCAGTGACAAGGGCAGTGCCCTGGCCATCTATCTGGACCGGCCCTACGGGGAAGGAGAGACCGTCAGTCTGGATTTCTCCATGAAACAGGATCACATGTACCAGATCGACAGATGGACCGAGGGGGAGACCGTCTATACCTTTACTCCCGCATGGTTCGACTCCATGGATGTCGACAAGCTCACTATCCGCTGGAACGGGGAATATGCCACATCATGGCAGCCTGACTGCCTCCAGGAGGACGGATACCTGACCTTTACGTCATCCCTGGGGGAAGGAGACAGATTCACCATGTCCGTATCCTACCCCAACGATGCCTTCGATTTCGCTGTGGAGCGGCAGGCAAATCAGGGGGGAAACGGCGGTAACTGGAACGGAAACGACAGTGATGATGATTTCGGTTTCTGGGAAGTGATCGGCGGACTGGTCGTTCTGGCCATCTTCCTCCTGATCCTGATCTCCCCCTTCTATCTTTTTTACAAATTCCTCAGATGGGTCCTGGAAGGAGCCGGATTCGGGTCACCGCAGAAGATGGAGAAGAAGATCACCCGGACCAAGATCGAATATTACGAGACCTGTCCCGGCTGCGGGGCCGCCCGGGTGGACGGCAAGGACAATTGTGAATATTGCGGCCGCAGCATGATCAAGAGCAAGGAAGTGGTGGAGGAGAACCAGATCGAGCACCCGGAGAGATACACCAAAAAAGGTACCTATCGTTACGGGGATTCCGGAAACACCTTTATCCATGTCAACGTGGTAAATGTACCGGTGAGGCGCTCGTTCTTCGCCCCCGGCCCATCCCGCTCCTCACGGTCAGGAGGGCGGTCCGGCGGGTCTTCCCACCATTCCTCCTGTGCCTGTGCCTCCTCCTGCGCCTGCGCATCATCCTGTGCCTGCGCATGTGCCTGTGCCTCTTCGGGCCGGGCCGGGTGTTCGGTGAAGGATTTCTATAAGGAGAGCGT
>CAJGDH010000074.1 GCA_904502145.1 uncultured Eubacterium sp. | reverse complement strand
TTTTTTACAGTAAAAGCTGTTCTTATGTGAAGCATAGGTATCGATCATGATCCGGTTGACCCTGATCTGCTGATCGATCCTCGACATCATCACTTTCTCATTGACGGACTGGTCGCCTCTTCCGATGTAATAACGGTAGAAATCCACGTCCAGATAGTACATTTTCTTCAGGTAGGGAAGCGGCCAGTAAACGAAGATATTATCTACATAAAAAGTATGTTTCGGCAGCTCGAAACCGCAGTCTCTGAGCAGCTGGGTACGGTAGATCACAGAATGCATCAGGATGTTCTGTGTCGCTTTGAACCTTCCTACATCCTCCCAGCTGAAATACCTGCCCTGAGGCAGGATGGAGCGGTACTCAATGACTTTTTTGTGCCTTACTCCCTGTTTTTCGTATACATAATTGGAGATCAGGGCATCCAGAGGTTCCTCCTCTTTCACCGCCTCCCTGAGGAAATCAAGGATCTCCTTATATGCGTCAGGCGCTACCCAGTCGTCGCTGTCCACGACTTTGTAGAAGAAACCGGTAGCGTTGCGCAAGCCTGCATTCACGGCTTCCCCGTGACCGCCGTTCTCCTGATGGATCGCTCTTACGATACTGGGATATGCCTTCTCGTATTCGTCGGCGATAGCACCGGTTCCGTCCTTTGATCCGTCATCCACGATGAGGATCTCCACATCCTCCCCTCCGGGGAGAAGGCTCCTGATGCAGTTCTTCATATAGTCCTGGGCATTGTAACTGGGAATAGCTATGGTCAGTAACTTCATTATTATTCTCCTGTTTCTCAAAGAACAAGGCTGCCACACTGATCTTAATAATCATGACCCTGAAATAAGTCATGCTCCGCTAAGTTCATGCAACAGCCTGATTTTCTTTAGGATAAGTCTGATTTGCGGTAGATGATCTCATCACGCCCCGGGCCGTTGGAAACCATGGTGATGGGATATCCGATTTCTTTTTCAATAAATTCAATATATTTGCGGCAGTTTTCCGGCAGATCCTCATACTTACGGATCCCGCGGATATCGCACTTCCATCCGGGGAGTACCTTGAGGACCGGTTTGGCCTTCTCCAGCCTGTGGGTAACCGGAAATTCACGGGTGATCTCGCCGTCGATCTCATATCCCACGCAGACAGGGATCTCGTCAAGATATCCCAGTACGTCCACTACGGTAAAGGCCACATCCGTGGTGCCCTGAAGACGGCAGCCGTATTTTGATGCCACACAGTCGAACCATCCCATACGTCTGGGACGGCCTGTGGTCGCACCGAATTCACCCTTATCTCCGCCCCGCACTCTCAGCTCCTGGGCTTCATCCCCGAAGATCTCACTGACAAAGGCACCCGCGCCCACTGCGCTGCTGTAAGCCTTCACAACCGTGATGATCTTCTCGATGGCATAGGGAGGGATCCCCGCACCGATGGCCCCGTAGGAAGCAAGGGTGGAGGAAGAAGTGACCATGGGATAGATCCCGTGATCCGGGTCCTTGAGGGTTCCAAGCTGACCTTCCAAAAGGACAGTCTTTCCCTCTTTCAAAGCATCCTGGAGGAAAAGGGAAACATCACAGACGAAGGGACGGACCATCTCTTTATACTCCATCAGAGTACGGTAGATGTCCTCCACGTCAAGGAGCGGTTTGTGATATAAATGTTCAAGGAGAACATTTTTCTGGGTACAGACACGGGAGATCTTCTCCTTAAGTTCCTCTTCTTCCATGAACAGTTCGCTGACCTGGAAGCCGATCTTGGCATACTTGTCCGAATAAAACGGAGCGATGCCTGATTTGGTGGAACCGAAAGATTTGCCGGCCAGACGTTCTTCCTCATACTGATCGAACAGTATGTGGTAAGGCATCACGATCTGGGCACGGTCGGAAACAAGGATCTTCGGTCTGGGAACACCCTTGGAAACGATCTCATTAACCTCATTGAACAATACGTGTATATTCAAAGCAACTCCATTGCCAATAACGCTGGTGGTATGGTCATAAAATACTCCGGACGGCAATGTGTGGAGGGCGAACCTGCCATAGTCGTTAATGATGGTATGGCCGGCATTTGCACCACCCTGAAATCTTACGATTATATCGGAATCCTGTGCAAGCATATCCGTGATCTTGCCCTTACCCTCGTCGCCCCAGTTTGCGCCAACGATTGCTTTTACCATGTTTCGATCCTCCTATATCTGCTGCGTTCAGCCCGGAAATCCCGGCCGCAGTCATGGAACAGCCGGAGTCCTGCCCCGGCCATCTCATTCGATGACAGATGTCTGTTTCTCACAAAAGAATATTATATATGATTCATCAAGATAAGTAAAGTATCAAAGTAAGCCAAATCTTTTTGCGGCCCGCAGAAGAGACGTCCCTTTCGGGAAATTGACGATCTCCTCTTCCGTCACTCCGCCAAGTTTCAGCTCACAGACAAAATAAACTGCGACGGCAAATGTGATGGCGACCATCATACAGAGAAGGATGATCACCCTCAGGGGAAGAAAACCTCCGCATATCATAGTCATGAGCCTGTACAGTCCCTGGTAGAAGAAGTAGCAGAATATCCCCATGACCACCGCGCTGACTGCGGGGATGAAGAAGGTTTTCCTGATCTCCTGCCGGTAGCCCAGATATTTCCTTACCCCCAGACTGTTGAGGAAGCACATCATGAAGGAATAGAAACAGGTTGCCGCCACCAGCGCATAGAGGTCAAGGTCCGTAAAATAGAGCAGGGATGCCAGGAGCATAACCTGGAGCAGCAGGGCAAAAGCCGCATTGCGCAGAGGGATATTTACCTTCCCTATCCCCTGGAGTACCCCGTTGGATACGGTGGACAAGCTGTAGAAGATCACACTGATGCTTCCTGCCCGCAGAATGTTGATGGCGATCCGTATGGTCGCCTTCTGGGGAAAGAGGACCTGCATGACCGGGCAGGCCAGGACGAATAGGCCTGCAGCCGCAGGAATGCTGATCATCATGACAAAGTGGATGGCTTCCTTCACCTTCTGCCCGCATTTTTTCAGATTCCCCAGAGTATAGTTTCCGGAGACTGCAGGGATCATGGCGGTGGACATGGAGTTTGCAAGAGCCACGGGCACATTGATCAGAACCCAGAATTTTCCGGAAAATACTCCGTAGAGAGAGGCAGCTTGCCGGCTGTCCATCCCCCGGTAATCCATGACATCGATAAATACGGTCTGGTTGATGACCGTACTGATATTGTAGACAAAGGTGCTCAGGATCACCGGAGTGACCATGAGCATGATAGTGAGGAAGATACTGGCAGTACTGCTGTCCACTCCCGAAACATCATGCAGCCTTCTCTTCCTGAAGTAAGAAGCATTGGCCATATACAGGACCAGCATGAAAGCCAGGCCGCTGATCACGCCGGCCACGATACCTGCCGCCGATCCCATGGCCCCGTATACCGGGACTTTACCATCGTCATTCCCGGCAAAAAGGTGGATAAACAGCAGGGCGGCACCGATGCTGACCACCGCGTTTATGATCTGTTCAACGATCTGGGAAACGGAGGTAGGCACCATGCTTCCGTGAGCCTGGAAATACCCTCGGAAGACACCGAGAAAACCGGAGAAGAAAATGGCGGGAGCCAGGACTTTAAGGGCCGGCACCGCATTGCTCTGGTTCTCGGAGATCAGCACGGAAGCACCGAACCAGGTGACACTCATACCGATCACTCCGACGATAAACACGTAGAGCAGGGCACAGCGGAAAACCTTGTGGGCATCCTTGTACTGCTTGAGGGCAAGCTTTCCGGAAACCACCTTGGACACCGCCATGGGGATGCTGTAGGAGGAGATCAGCAGGATCATGGTGTAGATGTTCACTGCGATACTGTAGTAGCCGTTTCCCTCGTCCCCGATAATGCTGGTGACAGGACTCCGGTACAGAACGCCGATGATCCTGGTGATGATCCCCGCCACCATCAGTATGGAGGCCTGGGCCAGTATATTTTCTTCTTTTTTCGTACTGCGACTCAAATCGTTTCACCTTCCTTGGGGAAAAATGAATACCGCGTCAAAGGTCATACATTGATCTCCGCGGTCATGCCGAGATCCCCGGCATTTTGTTCAAGAACAGGGTTCACGTGATCCCTGATGTACTCTTCTGTCTGCAGGGGGGCTCTCCCCACAAAATTCTCGGGTTTCATAATGGCCAGCAGCTGGTCCATATTCATGTTGAAAGCGGGGTCTGCCGCGATGCGTTCGAGGAGGTCATTCTCCTTCCCTTCCTCTTTGACCACTTTTCCGGCTGCCATGGAATGGACGCGGATCCTCTCATGGAGTTCCTGTCGGTCTCCCCCTGCCTTCACGGCATCCATCATGATATTTTCCGTCGCCATGAAGGGAAGTTCCTTCATCAGACGGCTGTGGATGACTTTGGGATATACCACGAGTCCGTCCACCACGTTGAGATAAAGATCAAGAATGCCGTCAACGGCAAGGAAGCCTTCGGGGATGGAAAGCCTCTTGTTGGCCGAATCGTCCAGAGTACGTTCAAACCACTGTGTGGAGGCGACGAGGGCCGGGTTCATGGCATCGGACATCACGTAATCAGCCAGGGAAGCAATGCGCTCGCTCCTCATGGGATTACGTTTATAGGCCATGGCGGAGGAACCGATCTGGTTCTTCTCGAATGGCTCCTCGATCTCCTTCAGGTGCTGAAGGAGGCGGATATCATTGGAGAATTTATGGGCGGACTGGGCGATACCGCTCAGCACATTCAGTACACGGCTGTCCACCTTTCTGGAATAGGTTTGACCGGAAACGGGATAACAGCCGGCAAAACCCATCTTTTCAGCGATCTTCATGTCGATCTGACGGATCAGGTCGTGATTCCCGTTGAAAAGCTCCAGGAAGCTGGCCTGTGTCCCTGTTGTTCCCTTGCATCCCAGCAGCTTCATGGTGGAGAGAACATAATCCAGATCCTCAAGATCAAGCATCAGTTCGTTGATCCACAGGGTAGCCCTCTTTCCGACAGTGGTGGGCTGTGCAGGCTGGAAATGGGTGAAGGCCAGGGTGGGAAGATCCTTGTATTTCATGGCAAAACGGGACAGTTCCGCAATGACGTTCAGGAGTTTTTTCCGGACCAGCCTAAGGCCTTCCGTCATGATGATAATATCGGTATTGTCCCCCACGTAGCATGAGGTGGCCCCAAGATGGATGATCCCCTTGGCGTTGGGACACTGAAGGCCGTAAGCATAAACATGGGACATCACATCATGACGCACCAGTTTCTCCCTGGCTTTGGCCTCCTCAAAATTTATCTCATCGGCATGTGCTTTCAGTTCTTCGATCTGTTCTTTGGTGACACTTTCCAGTCCCAGTTCGTACTCTGTTTCCGCCAGGGCGATCCAGAGTTTCCTCCAGGTTTTGAATTTCTTGTCCGGGGAGAAAATGTACTGCATCTCCTTGCTGGCATAACGCTCGGATAAAGGACTTTGGTATCTGTCGTACATAGTGGCATGCCTCCTTTGTATATTCTATTGCTATTTTTACATATATTGCTCTTCTTTTCAAGTCTGACTGCCATGGAGGACAGATGACTTTCAAGGGGCAAAATAAGGAGAATCTTCAGGGATTATCCCCCTGAGTATCTTTGTCTTCAGGATCCTCAGCACGGCATCATCGATGTCTTCTTCACTGATGTTCCCTTCGCTTACCGCCTCCGTGATCCCTTCCAGGGCAAGCTGGAAGTCATCCGGCATGAGGATCATATCATTTCCTGCCTGGAAAGCAAGCCTTGCAGCCTCGTCGGAATCATAAAACTTCGTTATACTCTTCATGTTCATGGCATCGGTGACGATCACGTTTTCAAACTGGAGCTCGTCCCTCAGAATATCTCTGACCACCACAGGGGACAGGGAGGAAGGCACATCATTTCCGGTGACTTCATTCACCGATACATGGGATACCATCACGAAATCCGCTCCGGTCCTGATCCCTCTTTTAAAAGGCAGAAAATCGGATTCCCGCAGATCGTCGATGGTGACATCCATACCCACATATCCCTTGTGGGTGTCATCCCCGCTGCTTCCCTGTCCGGGAAAATGTTTGAGGGTGGCACAAACATCGTTCTCCTGAAGTCCTTTCACCACTTCATCCACCATGTCTGCCACCAGTTTCGGATCACTGCCGAAGCTCCGCTCCCCGATCTCCGTGTTGGCGTCATTGCTCATCACGTCCGCCACAGGGGCAAAATCGAGATTGAATCCCAGTGAGGATATCTCTCGTCCTATGGTCCTTCCCATCTCCAGGGCCATCTCCAGGGATCCGGTGTCCCCCACCTGCTT
The DNA here is from genome assembly GCA_904502145.1 of uncultured Eubacterium sp. Taxonomy (GTDB): domain Bacteria; phylum Bacillota; class Clostridia; order Lachnospirales; family Lachnospiraceae; genus Anaerobutyricum. The sequence continues at coordinate 2,092 of CAJGDH010000074.1, read as the reverse complement.
CATGGTGGGAAATGAGGTGGTACCCATCTTCTCGTTGTTGGCGATGCGGGCAACCAGTCCTCCTTCTTCATCCACGCCCATGAACATGGGAATCTTCACTGAATCCTGCATATCCCGAATAAAGGTTTTTGTCTGTTCTGGTTCTTCAATGTTGAAAGAAAAGAATATGATCCCCCCGGGCTGGTAGAGCTGAAGATTATTCCTCATCTCTTCCGTCATCTCCGTCTCCGCGGAAAAATCGAGGGAGTCCGTACAGACGATAAAGAGCTGGCCGATCTTCTCCTGAAGGGACATGGTTTCCAGGACATCCAGAGCCATTCCTTCCAGGGTGATCTCATCCACCCGGACGTCCTCCTCACCGGTCCGCGTCGTTCCCTTTTCCCCGGAGGTATTGCTCTCGGGTTTCTCCTGGCGGCATCCTGCCAGGATAAGGACCAGCAGGAGGATCAGCAGTCCTGCCCATTTTCCGATTTTCATCTGGTTTCTCCTTTCTCCTCATCCTGCTTCCCCGTCACCGGAGTTCCTTTTCCGGCAGGTAGAAGAAGGATCTGACCGTGTGTTTTGTATCGATCAGGTTATTGTACTGGAGGATCTGATATTGTTTTACCGTATCCTTGCAGGGGGTGTCCAGTACGTCTTTGTAGTATTTTCCCTGGGAATCGATGGCTCCCATGGCATTGATCACCGGAAGTTCTTCATAGAGGTCCATGAGGAACTTCTGGTAGGGACTTGTCTTCAGACCCGCCTCGGTCATGACATAAGCCCCAAGGTAATTGGCACTCATCCTGTCGATCTGTTCCGCCCTGATGGGGTAATTGGTCCAGATGATAAAGGGAGTGATATATTTCCTGAGCAGTTCTTCCCTGGTCAGCTTTCCGGAGGGTTTCCCGTAAAGACTGTCATAAAACTCACTGCCCAGAGACGGCTGATGATCACCGAACATGACGATGATAGTGGGTTCATCCACCTTTTTGAAATAATCCACCAGGTAGGCAAAGGCCTCATCGGTCTTTTTGATCAGGGACAGATACTGGTCTGCGGTAGGTGAAGTATGGTTGTCGGTGATGCTTATCTCCTGTTTGAAATTGTCGTAGGTCTTATCGAATCCGCCATGATTCTGCATGGTGACATTGAACAGATAGAAGGGGCCTTCCTTCCTGTCATGCTCCTCATAGAGTTCGACGATCTTCTCGAAATCAGCCTGATCGGAAATGTATTTCCTGTACATCAGTGGGTCGGTGAAATCTTCTTCACTCAGAAAGCGTTCAAAACCCATCTCCTCATAGACCTTGATCCGGTTCCAGCCGGAGGCAAGGAAGGGATGAAGGGCCAGATTGCCTGCATATCCTTGTTCTTTCAGAAGCCAGGTCATGTTGGGCAGCACATCCTTCACCACCTGGGTGTAGGTGATGATCCCGTTCCTCAGGAAGCCTACATTGTTTCCGGTCAGGAATTCAAATTCCGAATTGCAGGTGCCCGATCCGAATATGGACATATAGAGGTCCCCTTTGATGGTGTTCCTCTTCAGTTTCCGGATGAAGGGCATATAATCCTGGTTGGTCGCCAGGGGATTCACCACGGAAAGGTCGGACAAGGCCTCATTCATGATGGCAATGATGTTGGGTTTCCTCCCGTCTGCGGGCTCCAGTTTTCCCTTCTTCTTCGTTGTCCGGTTGGCATACCTCTCCTCGTACAGGGCAGCGATATCCTTTGCCGCACTGACGGAATAGTCACTGGGCTTTTCCTGGACCAGTGAATTCATATTCAGGACAAAGCCGAAAAACAGCCCGTTTTTGGCATATCCCTTCTTCTGGTCCCACACATTGTTTTTTATGCCGACACTCTTCAGGGTCTTCTGTTCCATGACCAGTATCCCGAGGACTGAGGACAGGACCAGGATTGCCGCCAGGCAGATCACCCTGGGTTTCCATCCGGTCTTCTTTGCCCTCGGGCACCGGAAAAACAGCGCCAGGTAAAGAAGGATCAGCAGGCCGTTCCATACGAAGACCGGCTGAATGGCATAGGTATAATTTCCGGAGACGGAAAATGCGGTGGAAGCCGACATCAGGTCTGAGGGCACGATGGGTGCCCC
>CAJGDH010000073.1 GCA_904502145.1 uncultured Eubacterium sp. | reverse complement strand
GAAAAAAGGCATGAGGAAAGGACCGGACAACCATCATAGACGGTCATCCGGTCCTCCCAGTATCATAAATATGAGGTCTGTAAGGCGATATTAACTTTTCTCTCCTTCCAGAAACATCTCATGGATACCCTTTGCTGCAGCGTTGCCTGCGCCCATGGCCAGAATGACGGTAGCTGCACCGGTGACGGCATCGCCGCCGGCATAGACCATGGCCTTGGAGGTCTTACCGTTCTCCTCGTCGGCCACGATACATTTTCTTCTGTTGACTTCCAGACCTTTTGTAGTGGAGGAGATCAGAGGGTTGGGTGATGTACCCAGGGACATGATCACCGTGTCGACCTCGATCTCGTACTCCGAACCGGGGATCTCCACCGGGCGTCTTCTTCCGGAGGCATCCGGCTCGCCCAGTTCCATTTTGATCACGCGGATCCCTTTTACCCAGCCCTTGTCATCCACCAGGATCTCAGTGGGATTCTGCAGAAGGTTGAAGATCACACCTTCCTCCTTGGCATGGTGGACTTCCTCCGCCCTGGCGGGAAGTTCTTTTTCGGAACGGCGGTATACGATATGTACTTCCGCCCCGAGACGCAAAGCGGTCCTTGCCGCATCCATGGCCACGTTTCCGCCGCCCACCACAGCCACCTTCTTTCCGGTGGAGATCGGTGTATCATAGCTGTCATCATAGGCGTGCATCAGGTTGCTTCTGGTGAGATATTCGTTGGCGGACATACATCCGTTGGCCGTCTCGCCCGGGATGCCCATGAACATGGGGAGTCCCGCGCCGGAGCCGATGAAGACCGCTTCAAATCCCTCATCTTCCAGGAGCTGGTCCCCGGTGGTGGATTTGCCGATCACCACGTTGGTCTCAAATTTAACGCCCAGTTCTTTTACTTTATCGATCTCTTTCTTTACCACTTTGTTTTTGGGAAGACGGAATTCCGGGATCCCGTAGGCGAGAACGCCGCCCAGCTCATGGAGGGCCTCGAATACCGTCACGTCATAACCCAGCTTGGCCAGGTCGCCGGCGCAGGTGAGGCCTGCAGGGCCGGAACCGATCACTGCCACCTTATGTCCGTTGGAGTTCTCCGCCTTCTTGGGCATGATATCGTTCTCCAGGGCATAATCCGCCACAAATCTCTCCAGCTTGCCGATGGAGACTGCCTCTCCCTTGATCCCGCGGATACATTTGCTCTCACACTGGGATTCCTGGGGGCAGACACGGCCGCAGATGGCGGGAAGGGCTGAGGATTCCCCGATCACATCGTAAGCGCCTTCGATGTCCCCTTCCTTGATCCTGCTGATGAAGCCGGGAATATCGATATTAACAGGGCATGCCTGGATACATCTTGCATTTTTACAGTTTAAACAGCGGGCCGCTTCGGCTGTTGCTTCCTCTGCATTGTAGCCGTAACAGACCTCCTCGAAATTCGTCGCACGTACTTTGGGGTCCTGCTCTCTGACAGGAATTCTCTTCAACATATCCTGAGCCATTATCTGTCACCTCCGCATTCGCCGCATCCACCGTGGTGGGTATCGCCTTCCTCCAGTTTCAGGATCGCTCTTTGCTCCTGATCCTTGTACATGGTCTGTCTTTTCATGGCAGCGTCAAAGTCCACGCCGTAACCGTCAAAGTCCGGTCCGTCCACACAGGCGAATTTCACGGCATCGTGGACCAGGACACGGCAGGCACCGCACATGCCGGTACCGTCCACCATGATGGGGTTCATGCTGACGATACACCTGGGGATATCCAGTTTTTTCGCGGTCAGGGCCCCGAATTTCATCATGATCATGGGTCCGATGATCACGCAGATATCATAGTTCCTTCCTTCAGCTGCCAGCTCTTCCATCTTTCCGGTAACCATGCCGCCGAAACCGTAGGAGCCGTCATCGGTACATGGATAATAGCCGGCTGCCGCCTCCTTCATCTCCTCCTCGAGAATGAGGAGATCTTTGGTCTTGGCCCCGATGATGACATCCACGTCCACCCCATGTTCATGCATCCACTTGACCTGCGGATAAACCGGGGCAGCACCCACGCCGCCGCCCACGAAGAGGATCTTCTTCCCCTTCAGTTCGTCAAGGTCCTCCTCCAGAAGCTCCGAAGGGCATCCCAGGGGGCCGGTGAAATCACGGAAAGAATCCCCTTCTTTAAGCTCTGCGAACTTTCTGGTGGATGCGCCCACCGGCTGGAAGACGATGGTCACCGTGCCGGCTTCCCGGTCATAATCACAGATGGTCAGGGGGATCCTTTCTCCCTTTTCATCCATCTTCACGATGACGAACTGGCCAGGCAGACAATGTCCGGCAACACGGGGTGCCTCCACATCCATCAGATAGATGTTGGCAGACAGTTGCTCTGCTTTTTTGATTTTATACATTCTACTTTCCTCCCTGTACAGGTATTACTGAAAAATTAATATTTATTATATCACATTTCATAATAATGAAAAGCTTTTTCCTCAAGGACCGGCTTCCACGGATTCATCCCCCGATTCGGCAGGCGTCTGATCCTGGCTTCCCCCGCCGTCCTGGGACCCCTCCTGACCGGAATCTTCCGGTTCCTGGGCGGGTGTCTCCTGGTCCTGGGACTGATCATCAGGGGTCTGGGGATTATCCGCAGGAGCAGCATCCTGCTCCTTATTTCCGGAGGGTTCATTCTCCTGTTTCTTCTCCGGTTCATTTACCGGTTCTGCCGGCTCTGCCTCTTCCTCGTCTTCCACTTCCTCCTCTTTCTTCTCGGTGGTGGAATCCTTCTTCTGAGTGGTCTCCTTCTCCTCTTTTATGCTCCCCCAGTAGACTCCGAAATCCTCTTCCATGTCGGGATCCCTGGTCACGGTCCGGTGGATGGTGTTCATAAAAGCGGTCCAGATATAGGCAGGGTAGGTGTTGCCTTTCAGGTCATCGACGCTCTTGAAGACATCCATCCCCACCCAGACGGCGGTAGTATAGTAGGGGCTGTATCCACAGAGCCAGCCATCCACATAGCTGCTGGTGGTCCCGGTCTTACAGGCCACCGGGATGTCCAGGTCAAGGCCGCAGTTGGAGGCAGTACCCCTGCTGTCGGTGACACAGCTCGCCAGGACATTGGTCATGGTTCTGGCTGCCTGGTTGGAGTAGATCGTCTTGGCCTGGGAGGTGTCGCTCTCGCTGACCACATCGTTTCCCCTGGCATCCGTGATCCTCACGATACAGGTGGGCTTCCGGTAGGTCCCGTTGTTGGCGAGTGTGGCATAGCCGGCCGCCATCTCCACCGGGGTGGTTCCGTTGGTAAATCCTCCGATACATGTGGTATCGTACCGGTAATCCTTCTCGTCAAGGCCCGCGAAATCCATATCTTCAAGGTAATGGAGCAGGGCTGAAGCCCCCATCTCCTTGTACATACGATAGGTGACGACATTGCTGGATTTCTGCACGGCCCTGCGAAGTGAGATGCTCCCGGAGTAAGTGTCACCGGCGTTTCTGACGGTATCTGTCCCGGTCATGCGGCTGTCATCCACGATGGAATCCGGTGTATATCCCTCCTCAAATGCGGGGGTAAATACCACCAGGGGTTTGATGGCAGAGCCCGGCTGACGCTGTGACTGGAAGGCCCGGTTCAGTCCGAATCCCTCCTGGTCCTGCTCACGGCCGCCCACGATGGCAGCCACCTTGCCGCTGGTATTGTCAATGCAGACCGCGGCGCCCTGTACCTTGTAGACACCGTCGTCCGTCTTCTCGATAAAGGAGCCGGCCAGCTTGTCGGAGACAGCCTCCTGGAGCTGATCCTGCATCAGAGGGTCGATGGAAGTGTAGATCCGGTATCCTGCCGTATAGAGTTTCTGCCGGTAGTTGGAGTACCATTCATCGTACTCTTCCTTGTATTCCTTTTCTTCCTCTTTCGAGGCAAACTGTGTTCTGATGAGGAAACCGTCGGCCTCCATCAGTGCCTCGGTGGCACATTTGAGGATGTAGGTTTCCGCGTAGTCATTTCCTGTGGTTTCTTTTCTGGGGCTGACGGTGATCTCTTCCGCCAGAGATTTTTCATACTGGGGTTTGTCTATGTAGCCTTCCTCGTACATCTTGGTCAGGATCCTGTCCCGCCGCTGCAGGGTATTCTCCGGATTCTCATAGGGGTCGTACCTTGCCGGGCTGTTGGGGATCGCGCATAAAAAGGCTGTCTCGGATATGGAGAGGTCCTTACAGGACTTCTGGAAATAAGCCCTGGAAGCCGCCTCGATCCCATAGTTCCCGTTGGCAAAATAAACATTGTTCAGGTAGAACTCCAGGATATCTTCCTTGCTGTATTTCTCCTCCAGGAGGAAGGCGTAGAAGATCTCATTCAGCTTCCGGGAGTAGGTCTGTTCAAAAGACAAAAAGACATTTCTGGCCAGCTGCTGGGTGATGGTACTTCCGCCCATGGTGATCCGGCCCCGGTTGATGATCAGATAGACCACCGACCTTGCCAGGCCCACGACATCCAGGCCCCGGTGGTGAGTAAAGTTTTTGTCCTCCACGGAGATAATGGCCAGCTTGGCCGCATCGGAGATCTCATCATACTCCAGGTAGTAGACGTTCCTCTCCCCCTTCAGTTTTTTGATCTCATTTTCACGGTTATCGTAGACAATGGAAGTCTGCCACTGCCTGAAGGTATCTTCATTACTTGAGGAGACCTCCTTCACCGCACCGGCATACATACGGACCAGGGGAACGCCCACTTTGACCACTCCTGCCACAACCAGGGCAAACACGATCAGGAGCAGGATCGTTCCTATGGGATTCTTCTTTTTTCTTGCCTGTTTCTTTCCCACTCTGCTCATTACAACCTCCAAACTGTCACTGGATTTACGAAAAACATCATGTTCTTTTTCTGCATAATGCGTTATACTGATTTAAATGATGGACTAATCCATCGCTGATTATTAAAGGAGCGAATATGTCATTTGATATCTGTACACTAAAGATCATCGCCCTTGTCACCATGATCATCGACCACAGCGCCGTCGTCTTCCGAAACGAGATGTCCGGCAGCCTTTATCTTGCCATGCGCTGTGTGGGAAGGCTCTCCTTCCCCATCTTCTGTTTTGTTCTGACGGAGGGCTTCTTTCATACACGGGACAGGCGGAAATTCTTTCTGCGTCTGTCTCTTTTTGCGGTCCTGTCGGAGATCCCTTTTGACCTGGTCCTGGAAGGCACCTATCTGGACATGCTGACTGAACCGTCCCTGTCCGCCCTCATGGATTTTTCCGCCCAGAATGTCTTCTTCACCCTGGCCATCGGCTTTATGGCCATGTGCTTTATGGAGCGGTTTAAAAGCGATCCTCTGGCCTTCCCCGCCGTCTTTATCCTCGCCCCCGTTCTGGGGGAGGTCATCCGGTGTGATTACGGAGGTATGGGGGTCATGGCGATCCTTCTCTTTTATCTGGGAAAAAAATACGGGAAATTCGCCGAGGTCTGGGGATTCCTCCCCTTGCTCTTCCTGGGGTTACGCTCAAAGACACAGCCCCTGTGTATCTTTGCTCTTCCCCTCCTTCTCCTCTATAACGGAAAAAGGGGAAAGAATCTGAAATTTTTCTTTTATGCAGCATATCCTCTGCATCTTCTCATTCTGCTTGCGATAAAACTGCTGCACCAGATGGGGTGACGGTACCGGTCCTCCCTGCCCCGGGCAGGGGCCGGTCTAATCATCCAGGTAAGTGTAGAAACGGTTTCCGTTTCCGGAGATACGTTCCGTCAGTCCCTTTCTGTCCACCGCGGTGGACTTGCCGGTCACCGGGTCCAGGTATCTCAGCCTGGTGGAATTGTAACTCATCAGGATCACGTACCTTTTCCCGGAATATTTTGTCAGGACGGGATATCCCTTGCTGATATAATAAAGGATCTCATCCACGGTACATCCCGTGAGATCATAGGATGGGCAGCCACTGTATTTCTTCAGGAGGCTGACCACTTTTTTTCCTTTGGTTTCAATGTCTTTGGCGGATGCCTGTTTTCCGTTGACCTTGGCGATCATCTCCAGGCAGCCGGCGAGGGAACGGGCATCGGACTTGACCTTGGTCACTTGGTCCATCCCTGCCACGATGGCATAATCCGCGAAACCGCACTCCCACATGGTCTGTTCACGGCTGCTGATGACACTCCCCCTAAGGGCATCCGCGCTGAGGATGGCCTCCGTCAGATTATCAAAGCTTCCCTGCTCTTCCCCTTCCGCATACACATAGTACTGGGTGGCGGATTCCCTGCTCCGGGCCAGTGGGATGACCATGTCCTCGGTGGAGGAAAGCACCTTGGCCAGAACCAGATCGGGCTCCACCTGGATGTAGACATAGTTGGGGAAGCTGATATGAACCTGGTTCCAGTAGGTGGAGGAATAGTCGTAGACCAGGGACACATCCCCGCTCTTTTCCTCTTCCTTATACCGGATATAATCCTTGTCGCTGGTCTCCACAAACTTGTTTCCGGATTTCTTGCCGAACTTCATGGTAAGGACACTTCCGTCGATCTCCGTCTGCAGGATATATCTCTTTGCCTTTTTATATTTCTTCAGTTCCGTCCCTTCGATATTGACGATGGACAGTCTCTTCATGGGAAATGTAAGGACATTTCCGGGGGAGAGCTTAACATCGGAGGCGGAAGCGGCGCCGTAGATAAAGTCGTTGGCCAGGAAGCCCACGGCCCTGATCCGTTCGGCATCCGAGCAATGAAAGCTCTGCTCGGCCCCTGTCTCCAGATCCATCATCAGGATATCCCTGTTCTCGGTCAGTTTCTTTTTTTCTTCGATGGCGATGATGCTCTGGTCTTTTGAGGCAGTGATATTCTCATTGATCATCCCCGTCTTCAGGACCGTGTCCTCCCCGTCCTTGAGATTGACGGCGTGGAGATCCCCGTCCAGAAGGCAGTAGAAGACGTTGTTCCCGTTGAGGTAAGCCAGTTTTTCCACATCATTTTTCATGCGTTCATAGGGGAGGTCCGTGGAAAAGAACGCCAGCTCCTCATTGCATCTGTCCGCCGAGTTATAGCGCAGCAGATGGATGCCGTTCTTTCCTTCGTAACGTCCCCTGCTCATATAACCGTACACGATGTAGATGATGTTTCCGTCATCGTCCATCTGCAGGATCTTGATATTGTGGCTGTCCCGGTCATCCCGAAGGTCCCCGGGCATCTCGGGAGAAAAGCTGTAGACCTTGGCCACATCAGAGGAATGATAATTGTAGTACCAGAGTTGTCCCTGCTGGACAAAAGCCACCTTGTAGCCGCTGTCACTGCTCTTGTGGTCGATCTGGTCCACGTTCTGGATGCCAAGGGTAATATAGTTCTTTGCCGGATCGTTCAGGGCCTTGTTGTAATAGGCACTCATGGTCCGGTTATATTTCAGGAGATACATACGGTCAGAGGTATATCTGAGTTTGTAGTCTTCCTTAAGATCATAGTATTGTACTACCCCTTCCCGGATCTCCGAGGAAAGGATGCTGTTCATCTGGAGGACCACATAGACATCGTTGATCTCCTTGACGGTGATGACCGGATCATTCTCCTGTTTCACCTTCACATTTCCGAAGGAGACTGCATCCACGCTGGAATGGATATCCACATTGCCCAGGCTGGTGGTCCTGCGCTCCGATGAGGGTTCCAGATAAGTGATGTTTTTGGCGAATTCGCTCTTGTCAAACAGATTTTTGTGAAATTGTGCCGCGAATTCCATCCCCTCTTCCAGGTGACAGCCTTCGCCGTTCACAAGCCTGGTATAGAAAAACACCTGGGTGCTGCTGTCGAGGCGGACCGCCATCTTAAGATAATAGTTCTTCCCCGGTTTCAGGTTGGTCTCAAACCGGATGGTCCCCGTGCGGGTCCCATCATTCTCCTGCTTCTCCAGCTGGTTGAGGGTCCCCTCCTCCAGGGCTTCCTCCCCGCTGCTGTCCGTCAGGCTGTACTGGATGGCGGTAATATCATAATCGTAGTTGTGCAGACAGAGATCCAGGGTCCCTTCATTGCCCATGACCGTGATGTGGTCACGGACCAGGGCCAGATCCACCGGATCCTTGTAGGCAAGCATGGTATTATAATTCCCCTGGGCAGACCTGATCTGCATGACAGGGTAGGTTGAGTTGCTAAGCTCCGAATAATCCTGATCCTTCTCCCTGGAGATCTGGTGGTTGAACAGGAAGAAGGCTCCGGCGAACAGCGCTATGCCGACGATCGCATGGATAAGTATTCTCTTTACGGTATCCTTCATGAATTTCTCCTTCCTTCTTCTTCCTTCATCAGGGTCAGCAGGGTGGGCTGAATGGAGAAGCCGCGGCAGAAGCTTTCCACCTCCTCCAGTTTATCCCTGGAGGGAAAGTTCTTATGTACCGCACGGATCAGCAGGTTCTTCGGTGTGTGCTCCATATCGATAAATTCCAGGATCCGGGTCTCGTAGCCGGATGCCTCCAGGATCTTTGCCCGGATG
>CAJGDH010000072.1 GCA_904502145.1 uncultured Eubacterium sp. | reverse complement strand
CGGCGTGACCAAAAAACCGGTCAGGGCACATTGTCCCAAGAAGAAGATCTATACAAAGGTCTACAGAAAACGTCCTGCGGGCTCCAAAGGTATTACGGCCGATACGAAATACTGTCTTGGCTATGATGCGAACAACGATAAGAACAAATGTGACAAGCACACAGACGAGTGGTTCAAGAAGAGACAGGAGAAGCTGGAGGAGAAGAGAAAACAGGAGGAGGCAGCCACCGCCACCAACGCTGACGGAACGAAGGCTACCACGGCTCCTTCCACAAAACCTGCTACCCAGCCCGCGAAAAAACCGGCTTCGAAGAAGAAGCCATGATCACGCGAAATTTAAAGGAAATCTTGAATCCGATTTCACCATATGCTATTCTTTAGTTACAGCAACCGATGACCTGACTGAAAGGAGATTTATATATGTATAACGAGGAGTACAAACGCTGGCTGGCCGCTGATCTTGAGGATTGTGACCTCAAGCCCGAGCTCCTGAAAATCCAGGGCGAGGACATGGAGATCAAAGACCGCTTTGCCGTATCACTGAAGTTCGGTACCGCAGGCCTTAGGGGTGTTCTTGGAGCAGGGACAAACCGTATGAATATCCATGTTGTCCGCCAGGCTACACAGGGTCTTGCAAACTGGGTTAAGACCCAGGGCGGAGCCCAGACAGTTGCCATCAGCTATGACAGCCGTATCAAGAGTGATGTTTTCGCCAAAGAGGCAGCCGGTGTCCTGGCAGCCAACGGCGTCAAAGTCCGCATCTATGATGCACTGATGCCTGTACCGGCTTTATCTTTTGCCACACGTTTCTATAACTGCAACGCCGGCATCATGGTAACCGCATCCCACAACCCGGCAAAATACAACGGGTATAAGGCATACGGACCTGACGGATGCCAGATGACCGACGATGCCGCAGCGATTGTTTATGAAGAGATCCAGAAGACGGATGTCCTCACCGGTGCAAAACGCATGTCCTTTGCCCAGGGCGTGGAAGAAGGACTTATCCGCTTCGTCGGTGATGACTGCAAGGCTGCTTTCTACGAGGCGATCGAAGCCCGCCAGGTTCGTCCGGGTCTTTGCAGGACCGCAGGACTCAAGCTTGTTTACAGCCCCCTGAACGGTTCCGGCCTTGTGCCTGTCACAAAGGTTCTCGATGATATCGGAATCACGGATATCACTATCGTTCCTGAGCAGGAATACCCCAGCGGTTACTTTACCACCTGCAGCTACCCGAATCCGGAGATCTTCGAGGCCCTGAAATACGGTCTTGAGCTTGCTCAGGAGACAGGTGCCGACCTCATGCTTGCCACAGACCCCGATGCCGACCGTGTAGGTATCGCCATGAAGTGTCCGGACGGATCTTATGAGCTGGTTAGCGGAAATGAGATGGGTGCTCTTCTGCTGGATTACATCTGCGCAGGAAGAATCGAAAAAGGCACGATGCCCGACAGACCGGTAGCGGTCAAATCCATTGTTTCCACACCTCTTGCAGACGCCATCGCAGAGCACTATGGCGTTGAGATGCGCAACACCCTCACCGGTTTCAAATGGATCGGCGATCAGATCGCCAGACTGGAAGCCGATGGTGAAGTGGACAGATTTATCTTCGGTTTCGAAGAGAGCTACGGTTATCTTGCCGGACCTTATGTCCGCGACAAGGATGCCGTGATCGGCGCTATGCTCATCTGTGAGATGGCTGCTTATTACCGCAGCACAGGAAGTTCCATCAAACAGCGTCTCGAGGAGATCTATGCTGAGTACGGCCGTTACCTGAACAAGGTGGACAGCTTCGAATTCCCGGGTCTCACCGGTATGGACAAAATGGCCGGGATCATGCAGGACTTCCGCGATACACCCCCGGCTGATCTGGGCGGCGTAAAAGTGGCAAAAGCCACCGATTATCAGGACAGTGCAGCCACAGGGCTTCCGCCGGCAAACGTTCTCCGCTATGACCTTGAGGACGGATCCGTTGCCATCGTACGTCCTTCCGGTACAGAGCCGAAGATCAAGACATACTTTACCACTCTGGGTAAAGATCTCGCGGATGCACAGGCCAAGAAAGACGCTCTTGCCGATGCCTTAAAACCCATCTTCTCCTGAGGACGGGGCCCCTGCCGGCCACAGGGCCTGCAGGACATTTAAGGGCGTGCATGACATTTAGATAAACCACATTTACTTTGTTTTGAAAAGAAGCTGCCTTCGTGGCGGCTTCTTTTTTCTGGGGAAACAGGCCGTCTTCAGAGCTGACAGACTTTATTTGCCTGTTTTTCAAAAAATCTCTTGCAAAAAGCCCTGATACCATGTAAAGTAGATGAATGACATAAAATGATATCACCTGTTGTGCAGACAACAAAAAAATATATGACCGGAATCCGGATAAAGAGTCCTGGTATGATCATTGACGATTAATCGGAGGAAGTAACCATGAGAAAAGTGGCAAAATTCGGCGGGAGTTCTCTCGCCAGTGCCGATCAGTTTAAAAAAGTAAGTGAGATAATCCATGCAGACAGCAGCCGTTTATTTGTGGTTCCGTCTGCGCCCGGAAGAAGATTTATGGGAGATACGAAGGTTACGGACATGCTTCTTGAGGCATATGATCTTTCCATCGAGGGGAAGGATTTCAACCCTGTCCTGGACCGGGTCAAAGCCCGTTATGAAGAGATTGTTTCAGGTCTTGGCCTGACCAACTTTTATCTGGATGAACACTTTGATGATATAGCCGACCGCCTCAACACCAACCCCCAGAGGGATTTCACCGCATCCAGGGGTGAGTACCTGAACGGGATGATCCTGGCAGAATACTTAGGGTTTGAATTCATCGACGCAAAAGAGATCATCTTCTTTAACGAAGACGGGATGCTCAACCCCTACAAGACCCAGAAGGTGATGGGCAGACGCCTCTCCGAATGCGGCAGAGCTGTCATTCCGGGCTTTTACGGCCTCGGAAAGAACGGTGAAGTTCAGACATTTTCCAGGGGCGGTTCCGACGTGACCGGTTCCATCGTGGCTCAGGCCTGCAAGGCGGATATCTATGAGAACTGGACGGATGTCTCCGGTTTCCTGGTGGCGGACCCCCGCATCGTTGACAATCCGGAACCCATCAAATACATCACTTACCGGGAGCTTAGGGAGCTCTCCTACATGGGTGCCTCCGTGCTCCATGAGGAAGCCATCTTCCCCGTACGTCACTGTGGTATTCCCATCAACATCCGCAATACCAACCGTCCTCAGGACGAAGGTACATGGATCGTGGAAGCCACCGGACAGAAGCCGGATTACGTGGTTACCGGCATCGCCGGAAAGAAGGGCTTCAACGCCATGGTCATCACCAAGTCCATGATGAACTCTGAAATTGGTTTCGGCCGCAAGGTCCTCCAGGCGCTGGAGGACAATCAGATCTCCTTTGAGCACATGCCTTCGGGAATCGATACCATGACAGTGGTCATCCATGCGGATGAATTCCTGGAGAAGGAGCAGAAGGTCATCTCCGCGATCCATCGTATGGTTTCCCCGGATTCCATCGAGATCGAGACAGACCTGGCCCTCATCGCCGTGGTGGGCCGCGGCATGCGGTCTGCGAGCGGTACTGCAGGAAAGCTCTTTTCCGCTCTGGCTGAAGCGGACGTCAACATCAAGATGATCGACCAGGGTTCCTCCGAGCTGAATATCATCATCGGAGTGAGAAACAAAGATTTCGAAAAGTCTTTAAGGGCAATCTACCGGAAGTTCGTCGGCAGATGATCAGACAACTGCGGCAGCTGAAAAAAAGATTTAAATATAATTGAAAAAGGATATAACTGAAAAAGGCGAGGGATCAATTCCCTCGCCTTTTTGTTTTTTCAGTAATCCACATGGATAAGACATAAGCCCTGGGGCGGTGCGGTGGGACCGGCTGCCGTGCGGTCCTGTGCTTCCAGGATCTCCTTCATCTGTTCAGGCTTCATCCTGCCGTAACCCACCTCCAGGAGAGTTCCCGTCAGTATACGGACCATGTTCTGGAGGAAACCGGTCCCGTGGAAGTCCAGGATAACATAGCCTTCTTTTCTGCTGATCTCGATGTAATCCACGATCCGGACGGTGGATTTTTTCATTTTGGAATTGCCGCAGAAGCTTTTATAATCATGCTGTCCCACCAGATATTCCGCGGCTTTTTTCATCCGGTTGATATCCACGGATTTCTCGAGGACCAGGCAGTATTTCCGGTCAAAAACAGGCTTGGAAGGGCCGTCATAGCAGGTGTAGCGGTAAAGCTTGCCCACAGCGTTAAAACGGGCATGGAAACGGTCGGAAGCCTCCTTCACCTCCGTGACGGCGATATCCTCCGGAAGATAGCGGTTAAGATAATCCCTGATCTCTGTTGGAGACAGGTCCGTCTCCATGTGGGCATTGGCCACCATGGCCTCCGCGTGGACCCCCGCGTCGGTGCGTCCCGCCCCGTTTGTCCAGATCTCCTGACTGCACATCCTGGAGAGAACATTCTCTATCCTCTTCTGTACCGTATCCACATCTTTTTTGTGCTCCCAGCCATGATAACGGCCTCCGTCATAGCGGATGACCATCTTGTAATTCTTCATTCTGTCTCACTTCTCCTCAAGTATGGTATCGACCTCATCTTTAAGGCCCACCAGCAGGGCATACGCCATATCCTCTTCATTGCAGATAAAGGCCTGTCTTTCTCTTTCTGCCAGGAGCCAGTCCGCCGCGGCCACATGGAAGGCAGCCTTCCTCTCCTCCTCTTCCAGGGAAGGATCCAGCAATTCCTCCATCAGGGGAAGGACCTTCCGGGAAGCGATGGCTAAAAGGGCAATGAGGTGGCAGGTCTTGCTTTCGTCTGCCCTTATCCCCTGCTCTCCCAAGGCCATTCTGATCTGGATCGCCTTGGCTCCCTCGGCGGGACCCCCGTCGGCAGCGATGATCAGCCCGGTGACGGCGTGGAGGTCTTCATCCCGGGAGAAGGGATTCCTCATGATCTCGTTTATCCTGGGAAGGCGCATCTGCAGTTCTTCCATCCCATAGTAGGAAGTGGCCAGGATCGCCGCGGTGAGCGGGTCCTTATGAAAGGAAGAAATCTCCCGGTACCTGTCCTTCAATACCTCCAGGTTCTCCCCGGGTTTCTTTTGGAAATGCTGTTCGATCAGATGTTCAGTGGAATACATGCTTCTCTCCTCCTGTCGGTGTTTCCGCAGTCCAAAACCGGCCGGCATGACCGCTTTGTCCACCGGTTATAAATAAAGAAGCGCCGCGAATAATCGCGGCGCCGTCTGTTCCAGTCTTCCCCGGAAACTAGTTCCCGGTGTTTTCGGTGGTGCTTCCGGAACTGCCTTCACCGGAATCGCCGCCCTTGGCTGCCTGGGCAGCCTGCTTTCCTTCATTGATGGTCATATCCAGGCCGTAGTTGGATGCCTTACGGATCAGATCATCATCACCGGAATTATTGATGATATCATAGAAATATTCGGTTGCCTTGTCTGTCTCCCCTATCCTCTTGTAGCACATGGCAAGCTGGTAGAGGGTGTTATAGCTCTTGTCGCTGTATTTGTAGGATTTCTTGAAATCCTTCAGGGCTTCCTCGTACTGGTACTTGTTGTATTTCTCCATGCCGCTGTCATAAAGCTCGTTGGCAGCTGCCGGATAGGCAACATCCTTCATCTCCGTATACATGTTTTTGGAGGTGGCGGAAGGAAGGTCCTTCTTCTTGATCTTGGCAAGGTACTGGGCACATTCCACATAATTGGGGATGGAGTACTGCCTGGTGGCTTTCAGAAGACTGTCATACATACTGTCCTCGCCGTCAGAGCCTTCGTAGACACTGAGGCTTGACTTCAGATCATCGTTCTCTTTCTGAAGGGATTCTTTGTCTTCCTGAAGGCCGGAGATCTCGCCGTCTTTCTCTTCCACCGTCTGTGTGTACTGTTTCTTCAGGTTGTTGTAATCCACACTGACGCCGGCCTTAACGCTGGGGATGACCAGCACGAACATGGCAACGACACCGATGGCAAGACCGATCAGCATGTAGACAAACTGTTTCCACTGCTCCCGGTTGGGATCTTCATAATGGTCAACCGGACGGACATTCTTCAGATTGTCATTCTCCGGTTTGAGCTTCTCCTCACTGATGAACTCAGGAGCATCCTTGGGTTTCTCACCGATCTCCGCCAGATAACGGATGGCGGTGGTGTTGTAATTATCGATCGCCAGGGCATTGTACAGGTCCTTCTTGGCTGCGTTCTTATCGCCGGCCCGCATATGGAGCAGGGCGAAGAGAAGATGTCCGCGGACAAAGTTGGGGGTGAGGGTGAGGACCTTCTTGATCTGGATCATGGCCAGATCGTCACTCCCCTGTTTGGCGTAGGAGATGGCCAGGTTGAACTTCTTGGCGGACTCATTGATGGATTCGAAGACCGCCGGGTGTTCTTCCATCTGGCGGATGTAAAGGTTCGCCAGGTTCTCCTCTATGGTGACCAGCTGAGAGCTGATCTTCCACTGGATATATGCTTTCCCTGCTTCCCCCATCTCATAGTAGACAAGGCCAAGCAGATTTCTTGCGTCTTTGTGGGCCTTGTTAAAGGTCAAGGCCTTACCAAGTAATGTAGCTGCACCGCTCAGATCCCGGATCCCTGCTTTCTCAAGTCCGAGATTATAGTAATAGTTGGCGGTGTTGTGCGCCTTCTTTATATGTTTATTGTCAAAGCCACAGCTTGTGCAGAATCCGTCATTCCCGGTGTTGTGGCCGCATCTAACACATTTCATATCTGACCTCCGGGGATTATCTTTCTTTTGACTCCTGCATGTTCTGAACCAACTCTTCCACGAGGTCCGTGATGTCCTTTACCTCGTTGTCATATAAATCTTCAGCGCCCACTTCAACGCCTACCGCAGGTTTAAATTTCTTTAATTCCATTGTGAAATCAATCATGATTCTCCTCGCTTTCCTTCTGTTCCAGATAATACTTCAATTCTCCGGCCAGATACAGGGATCCCAGACAGAGAAGGTTCTCCCCTTCTTCAAGATGTCCGGAAGCATCCGCATAGGCCTCCTCAGATGTATTATATATGGTGATGGGTGCCCCGGAGCAGCGCCGGAAACATTTCTCCACGACAGCAACTCCCGCACCTCTGACTGACTTTGTTTTTGTAAGATAGATATGTCTCCAGGGGATCTGCGACAGCATGACGATCATGCTCTCATAGTCCTTGTCCGCACACACGGCAAACAGGAGCTTCCACCCTTCCTGATCGTCCCTGAGCATCTCTGTGATCTGCATGATGGCGCCGGGATTATGGGCGCCGTCAAGGAAGATGCGGGGTTCGATCTCCTCCATCCGGCCGGGCCACTGCATGGTCCCGATCCCCTCTCTCATAACCTCTTCCGGAAGGTCCGGCAGAAGGCGATGGAGGGCGGTGACGGCAAGCGCGGCATTGACCATCTGATAGGGTGCGCGGAAGCGCACATTGACATAATCAAGTTTATAATAACGATTCTCCATGGAAAAATCAATCGTGTTTCTCACATTTTTTAAAAACGTAACATCTCCGTAAGAAACCGTTAAAACTTCCGCTTTCCTCTCTGAAGCCTTCCTCATGATCACAGGCATGGCCCCGTTGTCCTCATCGAGGACAACCACCGGAACACCCCGGCGGATGATCCCTGCCTTCTCCGCGGCGATCTCGGGAATAGTGTGACCGAGGATCCCTGTGTGGTCCAGGCTGATGGAGGTGATGACACAGAGGACCGGTTCAGACAGGACCGTGGCGTCCAGACGGCCGCCGAGGCCGGTCTCCACAAGACAGTAATCCACCTTCTCCCGGGAGAAGATCAGCATGCCCATAAGGAACATGACTTCAAAATAGTTGAGCATATCTAGCCCGTGATCCTCCCGTCTGTCAAGAAGGTCCTTTACCTCCTCCCAGCTGCGGACCAGCAGTCCGTCCTCCACTTCCCGGTAATTGATGCGGAACCGTTCATTGACCCGGATCAGGTGGGGTGAAGTGAAGAGACCTGTCTTATATCCTGCCCTCCTCAGGACGGATTCCATGAAGGCGCAGACGGAGCCTTTTCCGTTTGTCCCTGCCACATGGATGGCCCGGACCTCTTTCTCCGGATGGCCCAGCAGTCTGAGATAACTTCTGAGGTTATCCAGTCCGCCGGCATGGCCGAACATGGGTATCTGATCGATCTGTTCCATCATTTCCCGGTATGTCATCTTTCTCGTCCCTCTGAGATGAATACAGCCGGAGCCATCCTCCGACTGTATTCCTATAAAACATCTATCTCATTTAGCTATTCGTTTATATATCTATTATTATAGATTTATTTTCTGAGCTGGGCAAGACGGGTATTTACCTGCTCTGCCATGGCGGTATATTTGGCAAGCTTTTCTCGTTCTGCCTCAACCTTTGCCGCAGGAGCCTTACTGATAAACTTCTCGTTGTGAAGCATACCGTCGGCACGTCT
>CAJGDH010000071.1 GCA_904502145.1 uncultured Eubacterium sp. | reverse complement strand
GATACCATTATAAAGGAGGATCATGAATCATGTAAAGAAAATCCATTGGCAGTTTATGAAAAATCTTGTCATAAAAGTGAAGGATATCACAAAAAACAGGTTAGAATAATCCCTTTTCCTGCTAATGCCATGGTCCTTCTACTCCAGGGAGGAAAGCAGCTCCAAAGTATGCTCTTCGTTCATCTTTCTGCACATCTTCACGAAATCAACAAGAGGCACATTCTGCACCTGCTTGTTGGAGCCACGGATATTGAGGGAAACCATTTCATTTTCTGCCTCATTATCCCCAAGCA
This sequence comes from uncultured Eubacterium sp., assembly GCA_904502145.1. Lineage (GTDB taxonomy): Bacteria > Bacillota > Clostridia > Lachnospirales > Lachnospiraceae > Anaerobutyricum. The sequence goes on along the minus strand of CAJGDH010000071.1, from coordinate 8,204 downwards.
CGAGGATATACGGATCCTTGTAGAGCTTGAACTCTTTGATCTTTGTCCTCATATTCTTATCCGCATAATCGGCTTCCACCCTTACTCCGTTCTCAGTCAGGATCTTCTCCACTTTTTTCGCATAGTCGTTATGGGACTCGCGGATGGGAACGATGGCCACCTGATAAGGACAGAGCCAGAAGGGGAAGTTGCCCTTGAAGTTCTCGATGATGATTCCGATAAAACGCTCCAGGGAACCGTAGAGGGCACGATGGATGACCACCGGCATGGCCTCTGTTCCTTCAGGCGTGGTATATTTCAGGCCGAAGTTGTGGGGAAGCTGGAAATCCAGCTGAATGGTACCGCACTGCCATTCCCTGCCCAGGGCATCCTTGATCTGAAGGTCGATCTTGGGGCCATAGAAGGCTCCGTCACCTTCATTGATCTCGTAGCCGCCTTCTCCGTACTTCTCGTCAAGAATCTCTTTGAGGCCCGCTTCCGCACGGTTCCAGACTTCGATCTCGCCCATGAAATCATCCGGTCTGGTGGACAACTCAGCCTTGTAGGTTACGCCGAAGGTGCTGTAGATCTCATCGGCGATGGAGATGATATCCTCGATCTCCTCCTTGATCTGGGACTCCATGACGAAGGTATGGTCATCGTCCTGACGGAATTCCTGTACACGGAAAAGACCGTTCATCTGGCCGGATTTCTCCTTGCGGTGAAGAACGTCATACTCACTGTAGCGAAGGGGAAGTTCCTTGTAGGAATGGTTCGTCCTCTTGTAAGCCATCATGGCATTGGGACAGTTCATGGGTTTGGCCGCCATGGTATCAATGTTCTCCCGGTTGTAGAGGACTGAGCCGGCGTTGATCTTTACGGCTTTTGCATCCTCCGGGGCATCACCGATATGGTCAAGTACATCCTCGATCTCTGCATCTGCGGCAACATGGCCTTCGATGCCGGGGACGATAAACATATTGTTGAGGTAATGAGCCCAGTGACCGCTGATCAGCCAGAGTTTTTTATTGTTGATCAGAGGAGCGGAAATCTCCTGGTACCCATGCTTCTTCTGCAATTCTCTGGAATACCTTAACAGTTCCTGGTAGAGGGTCCATCCGCGGGGGAGCCAGTAGGGCATACCGGGGGCGGAATCACTGAACATAAAGAGATCCTGGGCAGCGCCGATCTTCTTATGGTCTCTCTCTCTAGCTTCCTCGATGAATTTCAAATGTTTTTTCAGCTCATCCTTGTTGGGGAAAGCATAGAAATAAACACGCTGGAGGCGGTCCCTCTTCTCATCTCCCCTCCAGTAGGCCATGGAGGTGGAATGAACCTTGTAGGCAGCCTTCATCAGTTCCTGGGAATTATCCACATGAGGACCACGGCACAGGTCGACAAAGTCACCACCGGTCTCGTATACGGTGATGATCTCATCATCCGGCAGATCCCGGATCAGTTCCTGTTTGAACTTCTGATCCTTGAAGATCTCCAGGGCTTCCGTCTTGCTGACTTCTTTTCTGACCCAGTCTTCACGGCGCTTGATGATCTCTCTCATCTTGTCTTCGATGGTCTTGAAATCCGCGTCGGAAAGTTTGGTTCCTTCCGGCAGGACGAAATCATAATAAGCCCCGTCATCGATCTGCGGTCCGATGGCGTACTGCACATCTTTCCCGTAAAGCTCGATGACTGCTTTGACCAGGATGTGGGCAAGGGAGTGCCGGTAAACATTTAAAAATTCTGCTGAAGCTTCCATTAGTATTCTCCTTTAAACTGATTATTGGGGAAATATCCCCCTTTTATTCCTGAATGATCACATCTGGGGGTGAGCCACCAGCCAGTCGATGATATCCTGGCTTTCGTACATGGGCTTTCCGTCGATGAAAAGGCAGGGAACCTGTTCTTTTCCGCCGACGCGGATCAGGGTCTGCCTGTCGGTTTCGTTGGCACGGATATTATGGTAGATGACATCTTTTCTTCCGGTTGCGTCGATCATGGCCATCACTCTTCTGCAATAAGGACATGACGGAAACATATAAAGGTCAAGTTTCATATTATCAACTCCTCTTTAAAAATGACAGTTTGTATATTCTCATCCGCTCACTGGTTATATATCTTATCACACATGGGACCGATTAGTCCAGTATCAAGCGTTCTTTTCGGCACCGGATTCCGCAAAGCCCGCGGTATCCTGAAGAACTTCCGTCAGGGGGGCATCTTCCCCGAAGAAATGTATATACCCTTCCAGAGACCTGGCTTTCTCCACGAAAGCACTGCAGTGGTCCCACACGTAGATATCCGAATGGCCTTTCCCGTTTCTGGCCTCCTGGATCAGGTTGGCTCCTGCGGAGTTCCCGTCAAAGCCGATCACCAGGGAAGGTCTGCGCTCAAAGATCTCATAATTGAAGCTTTTATAGATCCCCATCCCCTCGATCTCCGTGGAAACACGGATACTGATCCTGTCCCGTGAAAGTCTTTTTACCTCTTCTCTTGAAAGCAGGGAGGGAACAAAGGCAAATATCTTGAAGGGCTTTTTCCTTCCGGTGTTTTTCTCCGTCAGATATTTTTCATATCCGCTCATCTTATGACCGACGACAAAGAAGTATTCATCAGGATCAAGGCAGGCAAGCAGTCTGTCGATCTCGGCGGTCCCTTCCGGACTAACCCTGGTGGATCTCCGCTCCGTATTGAAGCTTCCTCCCATCAGGATCACAGGCATACGGTTCCAGGGAAGGTCCCGGATCTGTTCCTTCAGTTCGGCATAGGCATCCAGTTTGCGGCTCCGCTGAAGCTTCAGTCCCGCCCGGATATCCCCTTCCTCCATTTTTTTCAGGAGGACGGTTTCCAGGGCCCTGCCGCCCAGCATCTGTTCAAATATCCTTTTCTTTTCGGAATAATTGATTCTGCTCTCCTCGATGATCGCCGTTTCCGTCTGCTTCATCCACTGCATATCTTCCGCGCTCAGATTGAGCATATTTGCCAGGGCCAGCTGTTCATCGATGGAGTCAGTCCCGTAGAGAGCTGCCCCGTCTGTCCCCTGGACACAAGGGATCCCGGCCTTGATATACTGGCGGAGAGGATGGTTTTTCAAGGCGTTCAGATTGTTCAACCGTACATTTGAAGTCAGCTGGAACTCCAGGGTGATCCCGTATTTTTTGAGATCCTCCATCACTTTTTTCCCTTTCGCGGAACGCAGGCTGTAGGTATAAAGCCCATGTCCCAGACGGACAGCCGGCATCTCCTGACCGGGTTCCAGGGAATCCATAACACACTCAATACTGTGGGCAATGTTGTCCTTCTGGCTGTCGTTCTCACCTGCATGGATCCGGATCACGAAGCCAGGGACTTTCGCCGCGATCTTTACGATCTCACGGATTACGGGTTTGAGGATGATGATATCATTGATCTCCTCCCCCACGAAATCACAGCCGGCCACATAGGGATCATGGGCGACTGCCTGGAGGACCCTGAGATTACGGGTCAGATAATCATCGGGGGTGATCTGGTCTTTGACAATGGTCAGAGGGATCCTTCTGATGGCTGCCAGAAAACGGATCATGACCCCGGTCTCCCGGTAGATCTTCGGCATGATCTCATGGACTTCATTCAGCATCCTGACGGATTCATATTTCTTTACCAGGGTGGTATCACTGATCTCCGCATAGCGGATACCACGGTGCTGATAGGTCCTGGCAATCCACAGCAGGTCATCCATAAAGACGGAGTTATCATGATAATCCGGATTTTCTCCGTCTTTCAGCATCTGTTTTAACGCCTTTCTCACCTCTGGGTCAGGGATCCCTTCTATGCCTGTCACCGGAATCTTCTCTTCACTCTCCTGCCCTTTGGTAAAAACGTACCGGTAGAGATAGACCTTCTCCAGGTTGGTGAAGACAGCCTGTCCGTCCTTCATGATGACCAGTGAGGTCCGGATCCTGGCGATATTGGCTGCGGCATGATCCAGGTTGTTGAGGATCAGGTCGGCAAAATTGATAAAGGTATTATCATTGATCTTCCGGTCAAGGTATTTCCCCTTAAGATCGGAATGGGCAAACTGGCGGACGACCTTCTCCCTCTGTCTCAGCAGGGATTCCCACTGGGTATCCGTGAGCTGCAGATCAAGCTTCTTCACATAGTAAAGGGGGTAACGCAGCTGATGATAGATTCCCAGGGCAATCAGGATGTCCGGGGACAGGTTTCCGTTCATATGGGTATGAAGATCACTGCGGAATTTATATTCTTTCGGGATAAACGTCTTGAAGATAGTTTTTGCCACATCGAGACGATAATCCCTGGTCTGACTCATGAGGGTCTTGGAGATGGCGGGTATGGCTGCCTTTCTTTCCACATGACCGTCGGGATAAATGTTGGCCATCTTAGTATTTCCCAGCCGGAAGATATAGATCTCGTCGTTATCCACATCGATATAGCAGGGTACTTCCCCTCGGATGACCAGAAGACCCTTCTCATTCTCCGACAGCGGGAGCCTGCATAGCCTGGCCAGGTTCCTGATCAGATTTCCTGTCTGATGATTGGGTGTCTCCAGTTCATAATACATCCTTCCCAGTTCCTGGTAGAGATTAACGACGATATCCTTCTCATTGTCCAGATAAAAACGGGTAAAAAATGTCATGCAAAGCCTCCTTCCTCACCTTGTTCATCATAGTAAACCCATTCTATCACAGTCCTTATAAAAAAGTACAGTAAAGGGGGAGAAAAAGGAGGGATAAACCCGGCAACTAATTCCCTTGACTTATACCTCCCGGGGGTATATAGTTTATTCAGTAACTATTATACCCGGTAGGGGTATATTGAAAGTCTATGTCTGATATTTCTCAGGTTAAGGAGGTGTTCCACATGACCGGCCATCAGTCAGACAGCCATGTCCATTGCGGGGAAAAAAACGGTAAACGCCTGACCTTCAGGGAGAATGAAGAAAAAAGGAAGCTTCTTTCCCGCCTCAAAAAGGTGGAAGGCCAGATCAGGGGGATCGAGAAAATGGTCGAACATGACCAGTACTGCCCCGACATCCTGATCCAGGTGTCCGCAGTGACAAGTGCCATGAACAGTTTTACCAAGGTACTCCTCTCCTCCCACATCAAAAGCTGTGTTGCCACGGATATCAAGGAAGGAAAAGATGAGTCCATCGATGAAATATGTAATCTGCTGCAGAAATTGATGCGGTAATCAGAAAGGTTGGTGAAGTATGGAACATTATATCGTAAGCGGAATGACCTGTGCCGCCTGCCAGAACCATGTGGAGAAGGCGGTCTCCAAGGTACAGGGTGTGGAATCTGTTTCCGTATCCCTGCTGACCAATTCCATGTCCGTGGAGGGGTCGGCCGCACCGGGAGATGTCATCCGGGCAGTGGTATCCGCCGGCTACGGAGCGGAATTAAAAGGTGCAGGCAAGAAGACCGAAGGTGCAGGCGCAAAGCTTGCCGCGGAAGAAGAAGCCCTGGTTGACAGAGAGACGCCGAAACTTAAACGAAGGCTGCTTCTCTCCGTAGTATTCCTTGTCATCCTCATGTATATTACCATGGGACACAAGATGCTGGGCTGGCCTGTTCCCCCTGTCTTTGATCATAATCATATCGGGCTCGGCATCGTTGAAATGCTGCTGGCCCTCATCGTTATGTACATCAATTCGGCTTTCTTCACCTCAGGATTCAGAGCACTGAAGAACCTCTCTCCCAATATGGATACACTGGTGGCCCTGGGCACATCAGTCTCTTTCTGCTGGTCACTGTACATCTTACTGAAGATGACATACCTGTCAGCCCAGGGAGTTCCCTCCATGGAGATCATGCCCCTGTATCATGATCAGCTTTACTTTGAATCGGCAGCCATGATCCCTGCCCTGATCACGGTAGGAAAGACCCTGGAGTCCCTCTCCAAAGGCCGGACTACCGACGCCCTGAAAAACCTGATGAAGATGGCTCCGAAAACCGCTGTTCTTGAAAGAGAAGGACAGCTTGTGGAAGTCGGTATCGACGAAGTAAGGACCGGGGACATATTTGTGGTTAAGCCCGGAGAATCCATCCCGGTAGACGGGGTGATCATCGACGGTAATACGGCGGTGGACGAATCTGCCCTCACGGGAGAATCCATCCCCGTGGACAAAGGGCCGGATGACGTCGTCAATGCGGCCACCATCAACCAGACAGGATATATCAAGGCAAGAGCTACCCGCGTCGGCGAGGATACCACCTTCTCCCAGATCATCCAGATGGTCAGCGATGCCGCGGCCACCAAAGCTCCCATCGCCAGGATCGCCGATAAGGTTTCCGGCATATTTGTTCCGGCAGTCATTGTCATTGCCGTACTTGTCGTTCTTGCCTGGGTGCTCACCGGGCATCCCATGTCCGTAGCCCTTGCCAGAGGTATCTGTGTTCTGGTCATCTCCTGTCCCTGTGCCCTGGGTCTTGCCACTCCTGTGGCGATCATGGTCGGAAACGGGATGGGGGCAAAGAACGGTATTCTTTTCAAGACCAGTGAATCTCTGGAGAATGCCGGACATATCCAGATCATCGCCCTGGATAAGACCGGTACCATCACCGAAGGCAAACCGGTGGTTACGGATATCCTTCCGGTGGAAGGTATCTCGGCCGAACAGCTCCTCTCCACTGCCTTCGCACTGGAACAAAAAAGCGAACACCCTCTTGCCAGAGCTATTGTGAACAAGGGGGAAGAAGACGGGATCATCGCAGAGGAAGTCACCGATTTCGAAGCCCTTACGGGAAGCGGTCTTACCGCCACCCTGAATGGGCAGACATTATATGGCGGTTCAGGTACTTTTATCTCTTCCATGGTTGCCATTCCTGAGGAAATGCGGCTGATGGCCGATAAACTGGCAGAGGAAGGAAAGACACCTCTCTTCTTCTCCATGGCCGGAAAACTGATCGGTATCATTGCCGTGGCAGACGTGATGAAAGAAGATTCCGCCCAGGCTATCCGGGAAATGAAGAACATGGGGATCGAAGTCGTCATGCTCACCGGGGATAATGAAAAAACCGCCAGGGCCATCGGGTCTTCCGCCGGGGTGGACAGAGTCATTGCCGGAGTACTTCCCGATGGCAAGGAAAGCGTGATCCGTGATCTTCAGACCAGGGGAAAAGTCGCCATGGTCGGCGACGGTATCAACGATGCTCCTGCTCTTACCCGGGCGGATACCGGTATAGCCATCGGCGCCGGCACGGATGTAGCCATCGATTCCGCGGATGTTGTCCTGATGAACTCAAAACTCACGGATGTCTCCGCAGCCATCCGCCTAAGCCGGGCTACCCTGAGAAACATCCACGAGAACCTTTTCTGGGCATTTGCCTACAACGTGATCCTGATTCCCGTGGCTGCGGGTATATTTAAAAACCTTCAGATCAGTCCCATGTGGGCGGCAGCTGCCATGTCCCTCTCCAGTTTCTCCGTCTGTATGAATGCGCTTAGGCTGAATCTTTTCAATATTCATGATGCAGGCAGAGACAGACCTTTGAAAAAACGGGCACTGCCGGAAGCTGAATCCACCCCTGAAATCAGGGTGGAGGAAAATGCGGTCAACGGTACTCCCACTGTCTGTCCGATCCTTCCTGAAGAGGATATCGCTCCTGCAGCATGTGAAGATACCGCTTGTGCAAAAACCGCTTTTGTGGAAGTGGAAGGAATGATGTGCGGCCATTGTGAAAACCGGATAAAGGAAGCACTGGAATCCGTTCCCGGCATCATCGAAGCCGTGGCCGACCATACCACCGGCCTTGCCGAGATCAGATATACCGGGGAGCCGGATGAAGCTGCAATGGCTTCGGCAATAGCCGATGCTGATTATCAATATATAGGAATGAAAGAAAACAAGGAGGATAATACAATGACAAAAACAATCAAAATCGAAGGGATGTCCTGTGGTCACTGCTCCGGCACCGTCACAAAAGCCCTGGAACAGATCGAAGGCGTGGAAAGCGCTGTAGTATCCCATGAGAACGGCACCGCCGTAGTCACTCTTGCCAAGGATATCGATGCAGAGGTATTCAAAAGTGCCATCGAAGGTAAAGGATATACTTTCGTCGGGATGGAATAAACCACGGATCACGGATCCACCTCGGTAAAATCTGAAAATGATTATTCAGACATACAAAAACCACGGATACAGGTCATTGCCCGTATCCGTGGTTTTTCTTTGCTCTTTTCGGTTTATTGCCGAATCTTATTTAATCGGAATCGTCTCGACGATTCCG
>CAJGDH010000070.1 GCA_904502145.1 uncultured Eubacterium sp. | reverse complement strand
TTATATGTGGTTCCTGTCCGTCAGGCCAAGGGTTTGCCTACAGCTTCCTTCAGATTCCACCTCGCGGTGAACACCCTTGCTGTTCAGCTATGTACTTCGTCGTTGCCTACGCGTACTCGGGACTTTCACCCGTTAGAGCACGCCCATGGCGCGCAAACCAAAAAACGCCGGAAAGAAAACCTTTCCGGCGTTTAAAACAGTCATCCTGTATGAAATTCAACTCATTTTTATTCCGGACTCTTCCGGATTTTTCTCAGATAGATGCCCCCGCAGAGAAGTACAAAGATGATCACAACGGCAATAAGGATCAGACGGATCCTGGGATCACTCTCCCCCAGCAGCAGGATCAGCCCCTGCCTCAGAGTCACGATCCCAAAAACGGAAAATACAAAAAAGGCAATGGTGTTCAGCAGGCCGTCCGGTGTTCTGCTTTTCAGAAGATAGCCCACCATCATTCCCAGGATGTCCGCGGCAAAAAGACCTATGCAGCAGGCAGCCCAGACGATCAGTCCGTTTCTTAAGCCTTCATTGGCGCCAAAGGTGATGGCGGTAAGCTGGGTCTTATCCCCCAGTTCGGCCACAAAAAATGTGGAGAAAACGGCCAGTATCGCAAACCGGGCGGTCTTTGTGCCGCCCCCGGCTTCCTCCTCTTCCTCATCCTCTCCCGCAAGAGTGGACAGGGCAAAGTACATGAAGGCACAGGAGGCGATAATGCGGATGAGCCAGGTAGGCACAAACTCGCTGACCAGACCCCCCGCCAGGACGGCAATGCCGTTTAATACCATGATGGCCGCAGCGGTTCCGATGAGGATATCCCGGATCCTGTATTTGGAGGTGAGGGCGATCAGCATCAGCTGGGTCTTGTCTCCCATCTCGGCGATAAATTCCGTGAACAATATCTTCCAGAACAGAACCATTTTTCATACTCCTTCTGCAGAATAAGCGATATATAAGGAAAGCCGGCATATAGCCGGCCTATGAACCTTGTAAATGTTTCTTTATTTCATGAAATCCCTGTAGACCGGAAGTACGATCTCAGGCCTGTCCAGCATGACGATCTCACCGTCGTGCATCCACATAACCTCATCACAGAGTTCTTCAAGAGTGGTCAGACTGTGGGAAACGATGACTACGGTACGGTCTCTCTTGGAGATCAGTTCCTTCATCTTTTCATAACTCTTCTTCTTGAACTTCTCGTCACCTACACTCAGGACCTCGTCGATCAGCATGATCTCTGTCTCAAGGATAGCGGTGATGGAGAAAGCCAGCTTTGAGTACATACCACTGGAATAAGTTCTTACCGGCATATCAATGAAGGTACCGATTCCGGCGAACTCGATGATCTCATTCATCTTTTTCATGATATCAGCCTGGCTGAATCCGAGAAGCATACCTGAGAGAAGGATATTCTCTCTTCCGCTCAGCTCCTTATTAAATCCCACACCGATGGAAAGCAGGGAGATGGAATGACCATGCAGGTCGATCTCACCACTGTCGGCGGAGAAGATTCCGGCGATGGCGCGGAGCATGGTGGATTTTCCGCTTCCGTTCTTACCGGTGATCCCCAGGATCTGTCCTTCCCTCACTTCGAAGGAAACATTACGTACAGCCTGGAATACTTCCTGTTTTACTTTACGTAATTTGAAGAAATTCTGCTTGATGGATCCTGCTTTCAGGCTTCTGTATACAATATTTACATTCCGCACGCTGATGGCGCTCTTGTCGCTGTAGTAGCGCGGCGGCTCTTCTTTTTCTTCCTCATCTTCATCCGGATCCATATCATCCAGCTCATCCTGATCCAGTAAAGCTGCCGGCTGTTCGGAACTGACTGTATCTGCTCCCTCTTCCGGCTGTTCGGATGATATCGCTTCAGACTGTTCGGATAATTCCGTCTCCGGCCTGTCTTCCGGCTGTTCTGTATATTCCGGCCGGACCTTTTCTTCCAGCACTTCCATACGTTCTTCCATATACGATACCTCGTTAGATTACTTTCACGTAACTGTTCTCATTCCTGTAGATCTTACGTACACCGAATATGGCGATGACCACAGAGATGACGAACCAGATGAACATCCATTTCAGATTAGGCATATTGCCGTATAGTATGCAGCTTCGGAAACTGTTCAGGATCAGGGCCATGGGATTACATTTCAGCAGGATCGCCGCTGCCTGGGCCGGAACCCTTTTTTCCAGATTATAAAAGATACCTGACAGATAAAAGATCATCCTCAGAGTGATGGTCGTAACATTGGTCAGGTCCTGCACATACACGCCGTAATGCATCAGATGTGTCATGAGGGCAAAACTCAGTGTACATAAAAGGATAAATGTCGGAATGATGAAAATGATATACCAGGTAAGGTGAATCCGGTAATAAACCATCATGATGACAATGATACCGAATGAAATGAACATCTTGTATCCATTGAAAAACATCCTGGAAATCAACAGCACAAACTTGGGGATATATACCTTCGTCACGATGGCTTTATTGTTTTTAAGCAGCTTGACACTCTGAACTACATTTCTCTGGAAGAAGTCCCACCCGGTAAGACCCACAAAGATGAAAAGACCGAAATGAGGCTCTTTTGCATTGAAGACAGTACCAAAGATAAAGGAGTAGATCAGCATGAAACAGAACGGTTCCAGAACCCACCAGATCCAGTTGAGATAGGAGTTGGCAACCTCCGACTTCAACTCTGATTTTGCCGCATAAATTGCGTAACTAAGATGTCCGGTGACATCTTTCCAAAAACGTTTCATAATAACCTCCGGTCATATGGACTCATACACCTGTCAGTTAAAACCGGCAATACCGGTATGAGGATTTAAACAATATTCTTAACAAAAACTGTGAGCATTATAACATAATTAGTCTGACTCTGCAAGACCGGCCTTCCTTCTTCCCCGGATAATGCCGGTGAGCCCGCCGATGATCAGCAAGATACATACGACCTGGGTAGCCGCGATCCCGGTGTTGGCGATGGTCAGCTGATCCGTCCTCAGACTCTCGATAAAGAAGCGGCCGATCCCATATCCCACAAAGTAAATGTAGACCAGCTCCCCGTCAAACTTCTTGTTCTTTCTGTAGAGGATCACCACGATGAGGATAAGAAGGTTCCACAATCCCTCATAAAGGAAAGTGGGGTGGACCTGTATGTAAGGGACAGTCTGTCCATTTACGGTCAGGTTGACCAGATGGTCCATGAGCCCTGCGGACTGTAGTTCCGAAGTGCGTCCGGCCTGTTCGAAATATCCCACCGGGATCTGCATGGCCAGGAGACTGTCCGTATAGGAACCGAAAGCCTCACGGTTGAAGAAATTCCCCCACCGGCCAAGGATCTGCCCGATCAGGGTTCCGGTAACCACCGTATCCAGCATGAGGAGCATGCTGTATTTCCTTTTCCTGCAGAAAAAGAACATGACCAGCACTGCCATGCTGATACCGCCCACGATCCCAAGGCCTCCGTTTCTCAGATTGAAGATCTCGAGGGGATGGTTTCCGTAATAATCCCAGGAGAAGATCACATAGTAGAGCCTGGCCCCGATGATCGCAGGAATGACCATCCAGATAAAATAGTCCAGATATACATCCGTGTCCTGACCGGTTTTCCTGGCCACTCTCTGGGCGGCAAAAAGACCCAGGATGAAACCTATGGCGATGACGATTCCATAGTACATGATCTGAAATCTTCCGATCTGCAACGATCTTCCCACATGGGAGAAAACGATCCCCAGGTGGGGAAACCGGATATCCGAATAGTCCATAAATCCAATCCTTCCTTACTGCAATCTCTCGGGAATTGCTTAATCCGTTTGCATTATATAGCAATCCGGGGGAAATGTATATATTTTTTTGCTTTTTGTTTTTTCTCCCCCAGACCTTGTCAGAAGAAAAGCCGGTATGGTAGAATAGGTGATTGGAAATTAACTGATATTTCACATATAGAAAAGACAGCTGTTAAGGAGGATTATCCCATGAAACTCGGAATCGTCGGCCTTCCCAATGTGGGGAAGAGCACCTTATTTAATTCACTGACCAGGGCAGGAGCGGAATCCGCCAATTATCCCTTCTGTACCATAGATCCCAACATCGGTATCGTGGGTGTACCGGACAAACGTCTCGCTGTACTCTCCGACATGTACGACTCCGCCAAGATCGTGCCGGCAGCCATCGAATTTGTGGATATCGCCGGTCTGGTAAAGGGAGCATCCCACGGAGAAGGTCTGGGCAATCAGTTCCTGGCCAATATCCGGGAGGTGGATGCCATCGTTCATGTTGTCCGCTGTTTCGAGGATTCCAATGTCATCCATGTGGACGGTTCCGTAAACCCCCTGAGGGATATCGAAACCATCAATTTCGAGCTGATCTTCTCCGACATCGAAGTTCTGGAACGCCGGATCGCCAAGCAGACCAGGGCTGCCCACAACGACAAAAAGGTCGCGGCCGAGCTGGAACTGCTGAAGCGGATGAAGGACCATCTGGAAAACGGTCAGCTGGCCAAGAACTTCGAGACGGACGACAAGGATGAGCAGGCATGGATCAGGGACTGGAACCTCCTGACGGATAAGCCGGTGATCTTTGCGGCAAATGTTGCCGAGGACGATCTGGCGGATGACGGGGAATCCAATGAGTATGTAGCCCAGGTGAAGGCCTATGCAAAGGAATGTGACGCTGAAGTCTTCGTGGTCTGCGCCCAGATCGAACAGGAGATCGCTGAGCTTGACGATGAGGAAAGACAGATGTTCCTGGAGGACCTGGGTCTGTCCGAATCCGGTCTTGAGAAGCTGATCAAAGCCAGCTATTCCCTCCTGGGACTGATCTCCTATCTTACTGCAGGTCCCATCGAGTCCAAAGCATGGACCATCAAAAAAGGAACCAAGGCCCCGCAGGCGGCAGGAAAGATCCATTCCGATTTCGAGAGAGGATTCATCAAGGCGGATGTCATCAGCTATGATGACCTTATCGCCAACGGCAGTATGGCAGCTGCCCGTGAAAAAGGTCTGGTCAGGTCCGAGGGTAAGGATTATGTGATGCAGGACGGCGATGTGGTTCTCTTCAAATTTAATGTCTGATATATAGAAAAGGAACTTTAATGTCTGATGTATACATTCTGAACGATAAAAAACAGATGGATCCGGTTTTCCGGGTCCATCTGTTTTTCATTTCTTAATTCTATATTCTTATTGTATGGTCAGTTTTCCGGCTTGTCGGTTTTCTTTTCCGGATATTCAGTCCGAAGACCGGACCACCAGAAGATAGCCTTCTCTCAGCCTCAGCAGACCCTGTTTTTCCGCGATCTCATTACTGATCCCCACACTGACATGGGCAGGGATATATCCCCGGTACAGGGGATAGGAAAAACCGGACAGGTCAATCCCCTCCGCCGGGCCGTTGATGGCCAGAATGGAGAAATAAGGCAGTTCCTCCCGCCTCTCATAAGTTTTCTCCACCGGTCCCTTCAGGACTTCCATCTCATTGTGTTCATCGATGATCCTGCAGGGAATCCCCCTGTCTGCCATGGGGACCAGAAGGCCGATGTTGGACAGGGTGTGATCCAGGCGGCTTCCGGTGGCACCCAACAGCCATATGCCGGCTTCCGGGTCTCCTGCAGGACTTTCTCCTGTCGGACTTTCTCCTGCCTGACCTTCACTCCAGATCTCCTCAGCACAGTGCAGGGCCAGCTCCGTATCCGTATCATCCTTTCTGGAAGGATACTCCCTGACGGGAATCCCCTGTCTGCGGTACTCCTTAAGGAGGTCTGCATCTTTCAGGCTGTCGAAATCACCCATGATCACCGTGGGCAGGATCCCCAGCCTGTGACAGGCCTCCAGGCCTGCATCCGCAGCGATCACCTGATCAAAGGTATGTGTCTGTAGGAATTCTTTGGCGAAGGGATCGGAGATCCTTCCGCCGGAGACGATCAATATCTTCATCTCATCCGGCCTCTCTCACCATTTTTTCGTCTGGGCGATCTCCTCAAAAAAGAGGACGTAATCATCATATCTCAGCCTGCTGATCAGACCCTCCTCAAGAGCTTCCTTCACTTTGCATTCCGGTTCGTGGATATGACAGCATCCGTTGAACCGGCAGGTGTTCTCATAGGGGGCAAACTCCGGAAAATAAAAACGCAGATCTTCCTTCTCCATCTCCGGAAGATAGAGGGAGCTGAAACCGGGTGTATCCATCAGATAGGTATCATCCCCAAGCCAGATCAGCTCGGAATGCCTGGTGGTGTGTCTCCCCCTGCGGATCTTCTCGCTGATCAGGCCGGTCTCCATCTGCTTATCCAGGCTCAGGCAGTTCAGGGTGGAGGATTTGCCCACTCCGGAGGGGCCGGCCAGGACGGTGGTTTTTCCCTCCAGGAGTTCCTCTGTTTCACGGACTCCCCGGCCATTGATGGCTGAGAGGAATTGGATACGGCAGCCGCTGTCCGCGAAATCCTTCTCCAGTTTCTCTCTCATCCCCTCCCCGGCCAGATCCATCTTGTTGAAGCAGAGGATCACCGGGATATCCTGCATGCACATGGTAACCAGAAAACGGTTCAGCAGATGGTAGTCCGGTTCGGGATCTTTGACGGCGAATATGACCATCGCCTGATCCACGTTGGCCACCATTGGCCGGATCAGCTGGTTTTTTCTGGGTCTGATCACCGACAGATTGCCTGTTTTTTCTTCGGAGGAAATGATGTCGATCTCCACGTAATCCCCCACATTGGGCTTGAGTTTCCGATTCCGGAATATCCCTTTGGCCCGGCATTCAAACAGACCTTCATCCGGGACATTGACGTAATAAAAACCGCCGATCCCTTTTATGATCCTTCCCTCTGCTCTCATTCGTTTCCTTTCTTTATCCTAATCCTACCTTAACTTATCCTGAACCTGTACATTTTTTATTTCAGGCAGGTTTTACGGTCAGTCTTCCACCGCGGTCAGTTCCACGGTTTCCCTTCGGTACTCGGTCTCATTGACGTACATGATCACAATGACTTCGTCTTTTTCTTCCCTCTCAAATGTATAGGTGAAGGGGAAGTCATCTGAGCTCATATCCTCATCCGTGAAGATGGATGTCGTCGTTCCCTGTTCCTTGTCCTCCAGGATCTTAAGTTCAACCTGTCCGCTCTCCCCCTCGGCAAAGGGGCTGTCCGCGATGGTGACCACACCTTCATAATGGAAGGAGACACTGTCACCCAGGCTGATCACCACATCCACGCTGGTCCCTCTGTCCACCATGGTTCCCGCGTTGATGCTCTGTTCAAATACTTCTCCCATCCCCACGGAACCATTGTAGTCACTGGTTACATTTCCCAGATTCAGCCCCACGTTGTTGAGCTGTTCCTTGGCGGCTTTCTCGGACAGGCCGGAAAGGGAAGGAACTTTCACCTGGGACATTCCTCTGCTGATGGTGATGGTGATGGTGAATCCCAGATCCACTTCCGTTCCAGCGGTGGGATTCTGTTTGATCACGTATCCGGATTTTACGGTATCGCTGGCTGCATAGATCTTCTCTACCTCCAGCCCGGCATTGACCAGGGTCGTCTCTGCCTCCGATTCCTTCAGGTTGATCAGGGGCGGTACTTCCACCCGCTTATTCTCCGTGGATGCCTCCGGATTGATCCCGATGGTCAGGATCACCGTGGCCCCCTTCTTCAGCTTTGTTCCGGCATTGTACTGCTGTGCGGTGACGATCAGGTTCTGGTCTGTCTCCGATACGCCTTCCTCATAGCTGAAAGCTGCGACGAGTCCCTGTTCCTTCAGCAGTTTCACCGCCGTATCCTTATCCTTGTTCAGGAGGTAAGGCATGGGGATGGTCGCTTCCTCCGTGGTGGAGGCAACGGTGGTGGTGGCCGTCTCGGTGGTGGTGGCTTCCCTGTTCCAGGGACGCAGAAGTCCGGAAGTCGAAGCCACGAGGTAGATGATGATCATGGCCAGCAGGATCCCCCCTGCAGCGGTGATCACGTAGATCATCCTCCTCATCTGGGGCTGCATGGATTCCTCTTCTTCCTCATCCTCTTCCTGAGGCGGATCTGCCGGGTTTCCGTTTTCTCCTTCTCCCGCCTCCCCGCCGGTTCCGCCGAATGTATTGTCCGTTTCGTTTTTATCTCTGATGATGCCTTCACGGATCATCTCCAGTTCTTCCCCCTGACGGTTGATGGTGGGACTGTCGTCCACCGCCGGCTGTTCATAGACATAATCTCCGTCCGGGTGGGTAAAAACGAGTTCCAGATCATCCAGGACCTCCTGGATGTTCTGATATCTTTCCGAAGGCTTCTTCATGGTACATTTCAGGATGATCTTCTCCAGGCTCGCCGGGATATCCGGGAAGTAGCAGCGGGGAGCGGTGATATCCCCGCGGATATGCATCAGGGCGATGCTGACGGTATTCTCCCCGTCAAAAGGCACCCTCCCTGTGGCCATCTCATACATGGTGATACCCAGGGAATAGATGTCGCTTCTTTCATCCGCGTAATTCCCTCTGGCCTGTTCCGGGGAAAGATAATGCACGGATCCCATAAGGTTCGGGGAAATAGTGTTCCCCGTGGCCACCTTGGCAATGCCGAAGTCCGCCACTTTCACTTCCCCGCTGTCGGATACCAGGATGTTCTGGGGTTTGATATCCCGGTGGACGATACCTCTGCGGTGGGCCGCCTGGATACCCC
>CAJGDH010000069.1 GCA_904502145.1 uncultured Eubacterium sp. | reverse complement strand
GATCTTCAGGGCTTCCTGTCTGAGGGCTTCCACGATCTCGGGAACCGGCCGGTCTTTCCTGCTGACCACCAGATCATCCATTCTTCTCAGGGCCCAGGACAGGTTGACGGCGGTAGGCCTGGAGGAATTCAGGTAGTCGGAGGCCTTTTTGTATCCGGCATAAAATGTCTCGAAATTGTCTGCCTTGATCTTCCTGGCCGCCAGATAGATGCCGATGGCAGCGGTGACGCCGATGGCCGGGGCTCCTCTGACCTTCAGGTGGTAGATGGCATCCCAGATCTCTTCCTGGTCTGTCAGGGAGAGTATCTCGATCCGGTTGGGAAGCTTTGTCTGGTCAATGATGACCAGGGCATTTTTTTCTTCATCCAGGGTCACGGTATCATAATCCAGAATAGTGGGTGAAACATCCATTTTCATTCCTCCTTCTTTTTTATGTGGAGACTGCGGAAAAAGATCCGTCATATCTTAACTCTAGAATAAATAAATCGGGGCGTTTCGTCAATGGATTATCGTGTATATAGTAGTGAAAACTTTGCAGTAGACAAACATATGTTCTTGTTGTATGATAGGGTTACGGTACATAAAAAAGAACCTGACAATTTTGTTAAGACAGACCAGAACGGTCAGACCGGAAACGTAAGGAGGGATGGGGATGATTCTCCTGTTCATCGCGGAGACTGTCATGGCGGGGGTCCTCTATTATCTGGGATACTGCGCATATGCCGGAGGCGATAATGTGATCACCGTGTGCTGCGCTCTTGCCTGCGCAGGTTTTCTCCTGCATGCCCTGAAGAACCTGCGCCGGAGCAGATTCCTGGGGATGAGTATGAATAAGATCGACCGGCTGAGCGGTGATGCTTTTGAACAGTACCTCTGTGTGCAGTTCAGACGTCTGGGTTACCGTGTCAGGATCACGGATGCCAGCCACGATTACGGCGCGGACCTCATCCTTAAAAAGAGGGGAAAATGTATCGTTGTCCAGGCGAAACGCTATGACCGGAATATAGGGATCACGGCCGTCCAGGAGGCAGCCGGGGCTGTGGCCTTCTACGAGGCGGACCAGGCCATGGTGGTGACCAACCGTTATTTCACGAAAAGCGCCTGGAATCTGGCTAAGCAGAATGATGTGATCCTTTGGGGGAGAGATGAGATCCGGAGAAGATTCCGGATCCGGGGCAATTGATCACTGATTTGAATGAATTGTCGTAAAATTATATATTATATACCCAATAAAGAATTAATTCATTACATAAAAGTGAATTTAATGAAAAATATGTGAATTAATCAGGAATAGTATTGACAAAACAAAAAACGGGAATTATAATACAGACATAAAACAGAAGAGGTTTTATTATTAAGAAAGATTCTAAGAATTGGAGGTACGGTCCGACAAAAACTTAAGCTAAGAATCGAAACTATACTAAGAATCAGGAGGTACGGTCCGACAAAAACAGTAGCTTGGAATTCATTAGCTGATTGTTTGACATGAGCTTGAGAAGTTAGAACAGATTTGACGGGGAGAACCGGAGACGATCCGGTCGCTGCCGCAAGTGTTCATGAAGTGTAATGAAAAAAGGAAGCAGGCTGTCAGGCATGAGGGTAAGAGAATTCATAGGAAAAGAACCCGAAAACGCGGCACAATTTCAATAAGTAATCTTCCGCAGCTTTGAGATTGCGGAATCAGATCTGACACAGATGACGCAGATACTGATATGATATCCTGAAGAAGAGCAGAAGTTTACAAGACAGACAAAAGTTACCATATACAATCGCAGTTAATGGGAGGTACAGTCCCTTGGACATGAAAATTGAATATCACTTCTGAAGAGCATCCCGAAGAAAAAGTAAGGATGCTCTTCTTTTGCGCGTAGCAATGAGCCATGCGCAGTCAAAAAAAGGAAGGACATGGGAGCTTGCTCACAAATGTCCTTCCTTTTTTTTGACTGCATACGGCGAATGCCGCGACAGTGAGGGGGCGCAGCACCCGAACTTGTCGGCATGGCATAAATCCTAACATCATTCGTTCATTGAAAAGTATAGTATGTTATGATATCCTTATTACAATATGGTTGCATATTATGTACTGTATTGTTTATCAGATGAGAGAGACTCCCGCCCTCCGGGTGGAAGAAATTAATGGAGAAAAGGATAATAAACAATGAATTGGTTATTGGATGAGAGCGGAATATATGCGGAAGCGACGGAGATTCGCTGGGACAGGCTTCACCTGTACATTACGGTCAGAGTGGATGTCCCGGAGGAAAGCAGCGTTGATCCCGCCCTGCTGGATTACTATATGGTATACCGTTCCGGAAAAGCCCGGGCCAAATTTGATGTAAAACCATGTGAGGACGGGCAGCTTGAACTTCATGTCAATGTGACCAACAACGGGGAGAACCAGAGTATTCCTTTCGGTGTGTACACGGTTTACCTCTGCGATGGTGAGGATGTTCTCGCTTCGTGCGATACCAGTATGGAGCTGGCCAACCTGCTGCCCGAGCGGTCCCGTATATTTACCTACAATGCTTTCCATAATTCCTACAACGTTCAGTTTTTTGTGGAAGTCACAGAGGAGGACAGACTCCCCTTCCGTATTCACATACGTAATCTTCAGGAGATCTCCCTGGCTTTCCCCCGCAATACGGAGCTGAAGGATGACATCCTCCAGGTGGTTGAAACCAATCGTCATGATGTGAGATACCGGGTGCGCCGCCTGTATAAAAAGGGATATCAGAAACACAGAAAAGACCGGAAAAACACGGTTCTGTTTCTCACGGTACAAAGTGATGCCCTGGTCAATAACCTGAAGGCAGTCTACGATAAGATGCTGGAGAGAGAACTTGACAAACAGTTCCGCATCCTTGTGTACGCGAAGAATAAAGCCGGACTCCGTATGGATCAGTATGATGACTGGGAAGAGTTTATCGATATGGTCACAAGCGCCCAGTATATTATCCTGGATGACCATGTCCCCGCGTTTGACTGGCTCTGGATCGAGAGGTCTCAGAAGATCATACAGCTCTGGCATGCAGGTGCCGGATTCAAATCTTCAGGCTACAACCGCTGGGGCAACATCGGTTCCCCCGGTCCTCAGTCGGCCCACAGGCAGTACACCTGGGGAATCGCGGGATCGAAGAAGATCGCCGTCTTTTTTGCCGACGGATGGGGGATCAATGAGGAGAAGGTAATCCCTACAGGCATGCCCCGTATGGATTCCTATCTGGATGAGGAATACCGCCTGGAAAAGACGGCAGAACTAAGGAGGAAGTACCCCATCTGCGAAGGGAAAAAGGTGATCCTTTTTGCACCAACCTTCCGTGGAAAAAACCGTTCCGACGCTTTTTATCCTTACGAGATGCTTGATCTGGATAAATTATATGAAGTGTGCGGTGAGAAATATATCGTACTCTTCAAAAAACATCCCTGGGTGAACAATAAACTTGTGATCCCCGACAGATATCAGGACCGTTTTCAGGTGATCGATTCCTATCCGAACATCAATGACCTGTTTTATATTACCGACCTGCTGATCACGGATTATTCCTCGGGAATCTATGAGTATTCCCTGATGCGGAAGCCCATGCTCTTCTATGCCTTTGATGAAGAAAGGTACGGATTCTCAAGAGGATTCCACCGGTCCCTGCATGAATCCGCCCCGGGAAAGGTGTGCCATGATTTTGACGGGATCATCCGTGCCATCAGGGAGGAAGATTTTGAGTTTGAAAAGGTGGAGGCATATGTCGAACACCATTTTGATTATTTTGACACCCACTCCTGCGACAGGGTCATCGACTGGTTCCTGCTGGGACAGATGCCTGCTGAATTCACCGCCCGCCTGAAAAAGAAACGGGAAGAGATGAAAAGGATGGCGAAACTGGATTTTACCAGACCGGATAATTGATATAGGAGGATGAGAGATGAACATAGCAGTTATATTTGCCGGAGGAAGCGGAGTCCGGTTCGGCGCCGGTATACCCAAGCAGTTCCTGGAGATCAACGGAAGGCCGATCATTGTTCATACCCTGATGCTTTTCCAGCGCCATCATAAGATCGACAAGATCTATATGGCCGTTCTGGAAGATTATATTCCTCACATGGAGAAGCTGGTGGAAGAATTCCATATCACCAAAGTGGAAAAGATCGTACCCGGCGGTGACACGGCACAGGATTCCATCTATAACGGATTGCTGGCTGCTGCTGAGGAGAACCCCGGGGATTCCGTTGTGCTGATCCATGACGGCGTTCGCCCTTTCGTGGCTTATGATGTCATTACCAGAAACATAGAGGGGGTACTTAAGAATGGAAATGCCATCACCTGTACCTCCTGCTTCGAGACCATTCTGATCAGTGAAGACGGGGAGAAGGTGGGGAGCGTTCCCTACCGGAAGAACACCTTTGCCGCCCAGGCTCCCCAGAGTTTTTACCTGAAGGACATCATCGGCTACCATGAACAGATTCAGAAAAGACCGGAGAGATACACGGATATGGTGGATGCATGTACCATCATAACCACCCTGGGGGTCGAGGCAAATATGATCCCCGGCAACCGGGGAAACATCAAGGTTACCACCCCGGAGGATGTGTACATTTTCCGTGCACTGATACAATACCGTGAAAATGAACAGGCCTTTGGTATCGGCTTGACGGACCAGATCGGCCATAAGATCAGAAAGAAGGATGATCTGTAAGATGAGTTTTTTTGAAAGCTATGACAATAAGATGATCCAGGAAGACATTGACCGGATCGCCGGCTGGTTTGAAGATTACGATGAATTTCAGGATAAGACATTTCTTGTCACCGGGGCCACCGGCCTGATCGGAAGCCAGATTGTCAAGGCCCTGGCTGCCATCAACCGAACCGGTAACAGATCCATGCGTATCCTCGCCTACGTCAGAAATCCGGAAAAAGCACAGAGGGTCTTCGGACCGCTGCTGGAGCGGGGAGACGTGGATGTGGTGATCGGAGACATCAATGCGCCGGTTTCCCTGGATATATCGGTGGATTACATCATCCACGGAGCAAGTGCCACCAGCTCGGGATATTTTGTATCCCACCCGGTGGAGACCATCCGGACAGCCATGGACGGGACGACCCATGTCCTGGAATTTGCCCGGAAACAGCCCGACTTAAAAGGGATGGTATACCTGTCCTCCCTGGAAGTCTACGGGACACCGGGCCCGGACAAGGAACTGATCGGGGAATCGGATTACGGATATATTGATATCCTCAATGTCAGAAGCAGCTATTCCGAAGGGAAAAAGATGGTGGAGTGCCTCTGCGCCTCCTATGCCAAAGAGTACGGGGTACCGGTGAAGATCGCCAGACTCTCCCAGACCTTCGGACCCGGCGTGGAATACAATGACGGGCGTGTCTTTGCGGAATTCGCCAGATGCGCCATGGAGCAGCGGGATATCGTCCTCCACACCATGGGACGCACCGTCCGTTCCTATTGCTACACCAAAGATGCGGTTCTTGCCATCCTTCTTATCCTCCTGAAGGGAGAGGTAAGTGAAGCCTACAATGTCACCAACATGGAGACGGCCACCTCCATCCGTGAGATGGCACAGCTGGTGGCTTCCACGGCAGGAGAAGGGAAGATATCCGTTAAGATCGAGATCCCGGAGGACCTGGAATCCTTCGGCTACAACCCGGAGATGATCATCCGGCTCGACAGCCGGAAGCTGGAGAAACTCGGATGGAAAGCCACGGTCGGACTTGAGGAAATGTACCGGCGGATGATTCTCGGGTTCGGGAGATAAAAGAGTCAGGATGGAACATTTAAGAGAGAAAACAGCACTTGAGGAGACACAGAATGAAAATCGGAATCATATCCATTAATGCCCATACGAAAGTACTGAATTTTGCATCCCCCCTGCATACGTATGCTTTTCAGCAGTTTTTGTTTAAAAACAATATAGACAACACCATCATTGATTATAAACCGATCTACTACAACAACGCGGATGTCAGACATCCTCTCTTTGATACGGTGGACCACCCCCTGGAGAACAAGAGGCTCCAGGACCGGAAACTGAAGAAATGGAGGATCCTTTTCTATGAAAGAGAGTACCGTTTCGACCGTTTTGAAGAATTTCTTGACAAATATTATGTCAATACGGATGTCTGCTATGATCAGGAGAGCCTGGATGAGACAGATCCCGGATTTGACTGCTACCTGTGCGTTACCGACGTGATCTGGAAATGGAATCCCGGATACGGATTCGACCGGGGTTATTTCCTGGCCTGCAAATCCATGGAGGGGAAGAAAAAGATCGCCTACTCCGCAAGCCGCGGGGCCAAGGGCTACACCAGGGAGCAGGAGAAAGAGTTCCTCCGTTATATCGGGGATTTCGATTACCTTTCCGCCCGGGAAAAGAGCCTGCAGCAGTATATCAAGGATGCCGCCGGACTGGATGTCCCCCATATCCTGGATCCGGTTTTCCTGCATGAAAAAGAATTCTACTATGATATAGCCATCGAGCCGGAGGAGACAGAACCCTACATCCTTCTTTATATCGTGATGGAAAGAGCCAACGAACTGATCAGACTGACTTCGGAATTCGCCATGGAAAAAGGGATGAGGATCGTCCTCATGAGTGAGAACTGGGATGATGCAGACAAGATTCCCGAGGAGGTTTCCCACACCTACATCTATGCCATGGGTATCGAGGAATGGCTGGGATATATGAAGAACGCGTCCTACGTCTTCACTAATTCCTTCCATGCATGCTGCTTCTCCATGATCTTCCACAAACAGTTTTTCGCCGGTGCCCGTTCCGGGGACAAGATTGACTCTGTACTGGATATGTTCAACCTGACCTGGAGGAGGATCTCCCTGGAGGAAAACGGAAAAGCCGCGGATATGGAGGATATCGATTTCACGGAGGCAGATGAGATCCGCCATCGTGGCATGGAATACTCGAAAGATTATATTCTGAATGCCATCGAGGAAGTTTCCAAAAGGGAACACCGCCCTCTGATCGAAGATATAGATGCCTTCCTGGAAGAATGGGAGGAAGGAAGAGGAAAAGAGCTTGCCAGACAGGAGGAGGAAGCAGCCCTCCTGGCCCAGAAAGAGGAAGAGGAGAAGAAAGCCCGGATCGAAGCCGAGAAGCTTGCGAAAAAGAGGGCTGTCCCCTTCCACAGACGTGTGAAAAACAAGATCAAGAGGATGATCAAAGCCTGAGGATCAGTTGAGGCTGTCTGAATGATCCTGCCTGAAGATGGAGGTGGGGATATGGATCTGAAAGAAAGAATGGAAGCCATAGACCGCAAGAGAAATGAGGATAAGCTTTTCCTGATCGGGGAGCTTTTGACTCTTGTCAACGATATCTGTGCCCGCAAAAAGCTTCAGTATGCGGCCATTGATGAACTGCTCTCGATCTGCATGGACGGGAAGGACCGGTACACAGACCAGCATGATTACCGGATCGTGATGCCCGGCAAGGATTATTACCGTCTGATCCATGAGCTGAAGAAGAAAGGAAACCAGGCGGATAAAGGCATCAGTTTCCAGATCAGGGACTATTACTCTTTCAGGAAAGAAGAGCCCAAACTCTGTATCTGCCGGGATTTTCCGGAAGAGGTGGACTCAGTATCCATCACCGTCACCCTTGCCATCCGTCAGCTGTCCTGGCTCCCCGATGACCGGGAGGCGAGAGACCGATTTTATACCGAAGCTGCGCTTGCCGGCAAAGATTACAGCGCCCGCGCAGTCCGCCACCATAAGAACATGGAAAAGCTCACCCGAAAAAAATCCGAGATGAAGGGCGGGCAGATGGTGGACACCCTGGTCAAGGCTTCTTCGGTCCTGGCAAAATTTAAAGATACCGGCTATGTAGGTCAGGTGGAGCGGAAGATCGGTCCCCCTATACCGGCAGAGGATCTTTTCCCTGCAGGGAAGAAAGATTTTGCCCATACTTATCTGATGATACCCAACAATCCGGAGCCCTTCCGGTTCCTGGATGATGACGTGTTAAGAGACAGACTGGATGAATCCGGAATCAGGTCCTTAAGCCGTTTTGCCGATTTTTGCGACAGAAATTCCCTCACCTGGTTTGCGGTGAAGGATCTTTTGTCAGAGATCACCACCCAGGGACGATTCCCGAAAAAGAGGGGGTTTACCTGGAGTGTAGGCATGCTTCGGGAAGACTATGAGAAGGCGGTCAGCCTGCTGAGGGACAGATCGACTTCTGAAGGACTTCTTCTTCTGGAGAACAAACCGGACAGCCCTTACATCCCCGATCTGGTAAAGAGGTTTATCCTGCAGGAGGACCGGGACTGTTCCGTGGCAGGGATCAACCCCCGGATCGAACTTCTGCCCTACGACAGGATCACCGGAAATTACCGGGAATCTTTCCGGGTAAAAGACCGGATCCGGGAACAGATAAAACAGTATGACAAGGCTGTGGCCTATGAAAGAGGGCTGACGGATTCCCCCGGCAGCCAGGGCCTGGCCGCGGATAATATCCGTATCTATGAAGAAATGGTTACCGCATTTCGCGGAGATCCTGAGGCCTCAAGGGTCTTCCAGGCCTCCACGGAAATCGGGAAGAATATCCCCGTAAATGAGATACTCCCGGTGGCGAAAAAAGAATGGAAGGGCATGACGGTCTCCCTCCCGTATAACCCCTATCTCTGGGGGGATCCTGCCGATGAAGGTTATACGGAATACCTCTCGGAG
>CAJGDH010000068.1 GCA_904502145.1 uncultured Eubacterium sp. | reverse complement strand
GCCGCTGCGGTCACGCAGGTCAACGAAGATCACGCTTCCGAGATTTCTTCTCTTCTGAACCCAGCCCATCAGGGTTACGGTGCTGCCGAGCGGGGCAGATACTACCTCGGTACAGCGATGTGTTCTTTTTAATCCTTTCATGGATTCTGCCATAATGTCTTATCCTCCTGTATCATCATCCTATTCCCATGTCCTTAAGCATATATCTCAATTCTTCGGACTGGGATACTTTCTGAAATGTCAAAAAAATGTGCATGTCAAAACATTTGATCTCTTCCACCATAATGGTGAGAGCGGTCTCAATATCAAATGCTTCCCGGTAAGGCCGGTTTGCGATCAGGGCCCCGAAGGCGTCGCAGACCCGCAGAATACGGGCAGCCAGAGGGATCTTCTCCCCCTTCAGGTTGTTGGGATAGCCGGTCCCGTCCCAGTTTTCGTGATGGTAGAGAACCGCGTTCAGCACATATTCCGGGTACCCGTTCTCTTTCAGGATCGCATAGCCCAGGGTCGGGTGCAGCCTGACGTAGCGGAGCTCATCGATCTGCATCTGGGCTTCCTTCTCCTCATAGACATAGGAGCGCAGACGCAGTTTCCCGATATCGTGGACCATGCCGGCCACGGCCAGGTTGTAGCACTCTTCCTCCGGCAGCCGGAGTTCCCTCCCCACCAGAAAGGCCAGATTGCTCACAAACATACCATGCGCCAGAGCGTCTCCCAGGGAATCCTGGATCGCAGTCTCGGTATCATGTATTCCAAAATCTATTGCCATATTTTATTCTCCAAGATAGAGGGCTTTTCTTTCGATCATTTCCCCGATCCTCTGTATGTAGTGGTCAATATTCTTTACATTTTCCGTCCTCTCGATCCTGTTCTCGGACGGGAAGACATATTTTGTGGAGGATCCTGCACCGCAGGCGATGATGTCCTGCTTCTCCTCCATGATGAGGATGTTGTAAAGCCCCTCGGCACCGGGCAGGCTGTAGCCGATATTCTCCAGGTTCCCGGGAATATTCTTCTGCCGGTACATGTAGTAAGGTTCCATACCCATCTGGCTGCATACCTGGTCCGCCAGTCTGAGCATGTCATTGCTGGTCCCTTTGACCAGGCTCTGGTAACGTTCCATCTCCATATTCAGATGGGCCGCCCTTTTGATGGCCAGGGAATGTACCGTAAGGTTCTCCGGCTTAAGGGCAAAGAGCTCCTCCAGGGTTCCGCGGATATGGCGGATATCCTCCCCGGGAAGTCCGGATATTATATCCATATTGATCACGGGAAATCCTGTTTCCCTGGCCAGGGCATAAGCTTCCCTGGTCTGGTCCACCGTATGGGCACGCCCGATGAGATCGAGGGTCTCCTGGTGCATGGTCTGGGGATTGATGCTGATCCTTCCCACGCCGGCTTCCTTAAGGATCTCCAGTTTCTTTCGGTTTATGCTGTCCGGTCTGCCTGCTTCCACGGTAAATTCCCGGATGGAATCCACGGGAAAGAGCCGGTGGATCTCATCCATCAGCCTCTGCAGGGAATCCTCGTCCAAAGCGGTGGGGGTTCCTCCTCCCACATAGATGGAGGTGAGGGGTTTCCGGCAGACCCGGGATACGTACCGCATCTCCTGAAAGAGGGCATGGAGATAGGGTTCCATGCGGTCTTTGAAGGCGGACACGGGAAAGGAAGCAAATGAACAGTACAGACAGGTGGTGGGGCAGAAGGGGATACCGATATAGAGACTGTATTCCTCCTCATAATTATGGGCGGAAAGAATCTCCCTTTCTTTGGCTGCCACCCTCCGGCACAGACTTGCCTTCTGGGGGTCAGCCAGGTAGGTGTCCGTAAACCTTTGTTCCAGGACAGCTCCGTTCTCCTCTTCTTCCATCCATTTCATGATGATCTTGGTGGGGCGGATCCCCGTCAGTGTCCCCCAGGGCAGCACCCTGCCGGTAAATGCCGAGCACAGGCGGTAAAGAAATCTGGAGACATCATTGCGGCAGTGTTCATGGTCCAGGTAGTCGCAGTCCACGCTCTGTGAAGCTGTTTTTCCTTCAGATGACCGGATCTCCCCGTCGATATGTTTATCCGAATATTCGATGCGCATAAACAGGGTGTCCTCCTCCGGGGAGGCGGCAGATTTTTGCCGGTCCCACTCGGTTTCGGACACTTCCTGAATTTTTGCCCTCTCGAAAAATGTAAGGGCAATCGCCCTTACATCATAATCGTATTCTCTGCTGTTCTGAAATAAATAGATCATCTTAGCGTCTGACAAATGGGTTGTATTTTCTTTCATCCCCGATGGTGGTCGCGGGACCGTGTCCGGGATAGACGATGGTCTCGTCGGGGAGTTTCATCAGGATATTGTTCACGGAATTCATCAGCTGGTCCCAGTCTCCGGTGGGAAGGTCGCTTCTGCCCACACTTCCCTGGAAGAGGGTGTCCCCGCTGAAAAGGATGCCCTGTTTTTCAAAATAGAAACAGCAGCTTCCGAGGGTGTGTCCCGGGGTGTAAAGGCATCTGCAGCGATGCATGCCCTTGGTCACCTCGAAGACCTGTTTATCGTTGAGCATCATATTGGCATGGGTGGTATAGCCCTCGCCGAAATCCGGGCTCATATTGTATTCCTTGACCATGAGGACTTCCTGTTCCGGCTTGGAAGCATAGACATGGAGCTTCCAGGGATCGTATTTGTCCCTGAGGCCCTGAAGGCCTCCGATATGGTCGTGATGGCCGTGGGTCAGCATGACCCCGTCCAGAGTCAGTCCGTTCTCTTCCAGGTAATTGATCAGCAGGTCTGCGTGGCCTGCGGGATCAATGATCATGGCGTCTTTGGTATCTTCATCCACCAGGATGTAGGTGTTGGTTGCGATGGGGCCCAGCTGGGCACATAATACTTGTAAATCCGACATATTCTGTCCTTTCCGGCCATCAGCCTGATGTTCTCTCTATATCAATGATGCTGTCGATGTTGTAGAGCTTGTTCATGATCTTATCCAGCTCCTCCCTGCCTGAAGTCTCGAAGGACAGGTAGATGGAGGCCGTACCCTGTTTGCTGACCCTGGTGACCAGGGACTTGATGTCCATCTTCATCTCCATGAAGATCTTGGTGATATCCAGGAGGATACCCCTTCTGTTCTGGACATAGATGCAAAGCTCCGTCAGGTAGAGTTCCCCGTTCTTCTTGATGGCGTCGGGGGCCCACTCTGCCTCGATGAGTCTGTTTCTCTCATCCTCGGGCATGGAGAGGATGTTGGAACAGTCGGTCCTGTGGATGGAGATTCCCCTTCCCCTGGTGACAAATCCGATGATCTCGTCTCCGGGAACAGGACTGCAGCACTTGGAGAACCGTACGGAAACGTCATCGATCCCCTTCACGGTGATCCCGGAATGGGTCCGGACCTTGGGCGGCCGCTTGTCTTCAATGTTCTTCTTCTCGATATCTTCCAGAACATCCTGGTCTGTTTTGGCTGCCTGGTGGTCCTTCTGATATTCCTCCATCAGCCGGTTCACGACCTGGCCTTCCTTGAGGCCTCCGTGACCGATGGCTGCCAGGACGGCATCCCAGGTCTTGTAACCGTATTTGCGGATACAGACATTCTGGTATTCCGGTTTCAGATAAAGAGAGAGATTGATCCCCTTGGCCTTGGCGTATTTCTCCATCAGCTCCCGGCCGCGGGTGATATTTTCTTCCTTGTATTCGTTTTTAAACCACTGGTTGATCTTGTTTTTGGCCTGGGTGCTCTGGACGAAGGACAGCCAGTCCCGGCTGGGTCCTTTGGAGTTCTGGGAGGTGACGATCTCCACCCGGTCTCCTGTCTGGAGCTTGTATTCGATGGGAACCTGTGTCCCGTTTACCCTGGCCCCCACCATACGGTTGCCTACCGCACTGTGGATCATGTAGGCAAAATCCACCGGCGTGGAACCCTGCGGCAGGGTTTTAACATCACCCTGCGGGGTGAAGCAGTAGACCTTCTCCGTGAAGAGGTTCAGGTCCGTTTTCAGCATATCCAGGAATTCCCGGTTGTCGGACATATCCTGCTGCCATTCCAGGATCTGCCTCAGCCAGGAAAGTTTCTCTTCTTCTTTGTTGATGTTGCCGCCGCCTTCTTTATATTTCCAGTGCGCAGCGATACCGTACTCGGCGGTACGGTGCATCTCGAAGGTGCGGATCTGGATCTCGAAGGGGATGCCCTGTGAACCGATCAGGGTGGTGTGCAATGACTGATACATGTTCTCCTTGGGCATGGCGATATAATCTTTAAACCGTCCGGGGATGGGTGTGTACATCTCGTGGATCACGCCCAAAGCCGCATAGCAGTCTTTGACGCTGTCCACCATGATCCGGATGGCAAAGATATCGTAGATCTGGTCGATGGAGACCTGCTGGTTGCGCATCTTTTTGTAGATGCTGAAGAGATGCTTGACCCGGCCGGCCAGCTCGGCTTTGATGCCTGCTTTCTCGATCTGTTCCTTCACTTCTTCGATGATGGAATCAATAAAGGGCTGCCGCTGTTCCTTATCCTGGGCGATCTTCTGGTCGATATCCTGATAGACATCCGGTCTCAGATACTTGAGGGAAAGGTCATCCAGCTCAACCTTGATCTTGGAGATACCCAGACGGTCGGCGATGGGGGCGTAGATGTCCATGGTCTCCCTGGCCTTCTCCTTCTGCTTCGCCGGAGGCATATACTGGAGAGTCCGCATATTGTGCAGGCGGTCTGCCAGCTTGATCAGGATGACGCGGATATCTTTGGCCATGGCCAGGAACATCTTGCGGAGGTTTTCCGCCTGAATGTCCATCTTGTCATGGGAGTAGGACAGCTGTCCCAGCTTGGTGACACCATCGATCAGAAGAGCGATCTCTTCGTTGAAGTGTTTCCGGATATCCTCCAGGGTCACCGGCGTATCTTCCACAACGTCGTGCAGAAGCCCTGCAATGATGGTCTCCTTGTCCAGCTCCAGCTCCGCCAGGATGATGGCCACGCAGACCGGGTGTATCAGATATGGTTCCCCGGATTTTCTGGACTGATGTTCATGTGCTTTGTCCGCCAGGCGGAAAGCGTCCTCGATCATGGTGAAGTCCGTAGAAGGATGGTATTTGCGTATGGTATCAAATAACCGTGTGTGCAGCTCCTCCACAGAAGTAAAATCTTCGGGCTTGCTTATCTCTTTTTCAGTTCTTTTGATCTTGGTATTTCCTTCACTCATCATTCACACCACACTTTTTGTAAAAATAAGCCTGCTTTCCGGGCTGATGACTGTCCGGAGAGTAGAAAAAACCTATTTTAAGATTGTACACTAAAAAGAAATTTTGTGCAAGTACAGGAAATCCGAGGATAAAGAAAGAGCCGTCAGATGACAGCTCTTTGCCGGCAGCAGCCTTACAGGCTGTATTTACTTTTCTTGGATTCGCAGTAGACGCAGCGGTAGATCCGGTGTTCCCGGTCGGTGAGTTTGAAGATATGGTCGATATCCCTCTCCTCGGAAGTGATGCATCTGGGGTTCTTACAGTGGATGATGTTGACGATCCTCTCCGGAAGCTCCACATGCTTCTTCTGGACGATCTCATAATCCTTGATGTAGCATACCGTGATATCCGGGTCCACATAACCCAGAACATCCAGGTTGATATCCAGGGTATCGGCGATCTTCAGGATGTCTTTCTTGCCCATCTTGTTGCTTGGTACATTTTTGATGATGGCCACGCTGCAGTCCAGCTTGTCAAGGCCCAGGTAGCGGTAAATGTCCATGCTTCTTCCGGCTTTGATGTGGTCCAGAACGATCCCGTCTTTAATGCTGTCAATCTTCATTAAGCTTCACCCCCAACATTGTCATGATCAAAGCCATGCGGATAAATTTCCCATAGCGTACCTGTTTGAAGTAGCAGGCTCTCGGATCATCATCCACCCTGGTGGAGATTTCGTTCACCCTGGGCAGGGGATGCATGATACAGAGGTCCTTTTTAGCATTGACCAGTTTCTCCGGGTCCAGAATAAAGCTGTCCTTCAGACGGATATAGTCCTGTTCATTGAAGAAACGTTCCTTCTGTACCCTGGTCATATAAAGGATATCCAGTTCCGGCATGACTTCTTCCATGGTGCCGACTTCGGTGAATTGGATATTCTTCTTTTCAAAAACATCTTTGACGATGTATTCGGGCAGTTTCAGCTCCTCCGGGGAGATCATCACGAAACGGACATTCTCATAGCGGGACATGGCCTTGATCAGGGAATGTACGGTACGCCCGAACTTCAGGTCCCCGCACATACCCACGGTCAGATTGTCAAAATGGCCCTTTTCCTGGTAAATGGTCATCAGGTCCGTCAGGGTCTGTGTGGGATGGTAATGGCCTCCGTCACCTGCGTTGATCAGGGGGACATCGATCTTGCGGGAAGCCACCAGGGGAGCACCTTCCTTGGGATGTCTCATGGCGATGATATCACAATAGTTGGAAACCGTGCGCACGGTATCCGACACGCTCTCCCCCTTCTGGGCGGAGGAGGAATTGGCAGAAGAAAAACCAAGTACATTACCCCCGAGCTCCAACATGGCAGCTTCAAAACTTAAACGTGTCCTTGTACTTGGTTCAAAAAAAAGAGTAGCTAAGCTCTTATGCCTGCATACTTCCTGATATTTTTCTTTGTTTTCTAATATCTTACTCCCGAGCTCGATGAGCTGGTCAATCTCTTCAACGGTCAAATCCATCGGATCGATCAGATGTTTCATGGCAGCCTCCATTCTGTAAGATTGGTGATTGACGGGCGACAGGGCCTTACGGCAAGGCCGGAATCAAATGGGAGATGCATCTCCCATTTGATTTATAATACATTTGAACGTCAGCCCTGTCAAGATTGTCGGATAAATCCTCCGCCTTCAGATCACATCTTGCTTTCCAGTTTCGCCCGGACTGCCTTGATGAAATCCTGGCTGTTCACGGCATTTACCTGCTCAAGGGTGGTGATCAGGGCAAGGTCCTTGGTCATGGTCCCTCCCTCGATGGTCTCGATGGTGGCTTCCTCCAGCTTGCCGGCAAATTCCACCAGTTCGTCGATGCCGTCCAGGCTTCCCCTCTTCCTGAGGGCTCCGGTCCAGGCAAAGATGGTGGCCACGGAGTTGGTGGAGGTCTCCTCCCCGTTCAGGTGTTTATAGTAATGGCGCTGTACTGTGCCGTGGGCTGCTTCATATTCGGTGGTCCCGTCGGGTGCCACCAGGACAGATGTCATCATGGCCAGGGACCCGAAGGCGGTGGCGATCATATCGCTCATCACATCCCCGTCATAATTCTTGCAGGCCCAGATATAGCCTCCTGCCGACCGGATCACGCGGGCGACCGCGTCGTCGATCAGGGTATAGAAGTATTCGATCCCTGCTTCCTCAAATTTCTCTTTGTATTCCGCGTCATAGAGATCCTGGAAGAGGTCTTTGAAGGTATGGTCGTATTTCTTGGAGATGGTATCTTTGGTGGAGAACCAGAGATCCTGCCTGGTATCCAGGGCATAGTTGAAGCATGACCGGGCAAATGCATTGATGGATTCGTCGAGGTTGTGCATGCCCTGAACGATTCCGGGACCCGCGAACTCATGGATCAGTTCCCTGGTTTCCCTTCCCTGCTCATCCGTGTAGACGATCTCCGCTTTACCGGCTCCCGGTATCCTCATCTCGGTGGCCTTGTAGACATCCCCGTAGGCATGGCGGGCGATGGTGATGGGTTTCTTCCAGGTCTTTACCGTGGGTTCGATTCCTTTGACCACGATGGGAGCCCGGAAAACCGTTCCGTCCAGAATGGCCCGGATGGTTCCGTTGGGGCTTTTGTACATGGATTTCAGGTTGTATTCATCCATCCTGGCGGCATTGGGGGTGATGGTGGCACATTTTACCGCAACACCGTATTTCTTCGTGGCCAGGGCGGAATCCACCGTCACCTGGTCATCCGTCTCATCCCTGTGTTTAAGTCCCAGGTCATAGTACTCTGTTTTGAGGTCGATAAAGGGACAAAGCAGTTCATCCTTGATCATCTTCCACAGGATCCTTGTCATTTCATCCCCGTCCATCTCTACCAGAGGTGTGGTCATCTTAATCTTTTCCATAATATTTTCTCCTTCTTCAGTTCAGTTCATTGCTGTCCAATATGACGGTAAAGGGGCCGTCATTGATCAGGGAAACCTGCATCTCCGCCCCGAATTCCCCATGTTCCACCACCGGGATCTCCTCCCGGCATAACCGGATAAACTCTTCGTAGAGTGCCTCCGCCTCCACCGGGTCTTTGGCTTTCACGAAACTTGGCCTTCTTCCTTTTCTGCAGTCAGCCATAAGGGTAAACTGGGAGATCACCAGTATACTGCCGTCCACATCCTTCAGGGAAAGATTGGTCTTGCCCTGCTTGTCCTGGAAGATGCGAAGTCCTATGATCTTCCTGATCAGTTTGGCAAGTTCCTTTTCCCCGTCTTCCTGGGCGATGCCCAGGAGGATCACATCTCCTTTGCCGATCCTTCCCGCGACCCGGTCACCGATGGTGACACTGGCTTCGGAAACTCTTTGGATCACTGCTTTCATCTTCTGTCTCCTCGTCCTGTCTGTGCCTTCAATCCATGATACAGCAAAAGCCATCGCATGGGCCTGAGTCTCCTTAACAATGCGACAGCTTTTTGTGTTCAATCTATTGGTCCGGGTTCCCTGAGGGCACTCCGGACCTGATCTTCCGGAGATTACCGTCCGATCACG